>JABDAB010000020.1 GCA_013289415.1 Gammaproteobacteria bacterium | reverse complement strand
TTTTGTCAAAATATGTATATTTTGACATTTTGGAGATTATGATGTTACGTAAAATTGGGTTAACTGTACTTTTTGCCACTGGTTTATTCAGTGCCAGCACATTCTCAGCAACAGAACAAACATTCAGCATAGCCTCAACTTATGATTTTACATTGCCACCTAATGTGCCACAAGTGTTCAATAACATATTTTTTTGGGCCGTTGATGCAAAATGCAGCATTAGTAGCACTAGTGATAGCAACCTTTTTTCGTTTACCGTACTGCGTAAAGCCGGATCACTAAACGGCATTCCTCTGTCACAAGGCGATGCAATGGTACTAGTTGTTCATCCGGGAGATATGATTCACATTACTGCAGAATCTGGCGGACGCGTTGAATTAACAAACCATGGTGAGACTACGATTAAGGCTAGTTGTTCGAGTGGGAAATAGGAATTTAGGGGCGACAAGGGCGAGCGCCGCTCGCCCCTACAACACATACAAAACCCCGTACAATTTAATGCTCTCGTGTTGATGAAAACTCTATTTTAGGATAACGCTCTTGGGCCATGGCTAAATTAACCTTCGTTGGTGCAAGATACATGAGCGTATCGCTGCCATCTAATGCCAAATAATCAAATGCCTTGTTACGAAACTCATCCATTATCTTATCATCATCAGCATACACCCATCGTGCACAGGAAACACTCACCGGTTCATAAACGCAATCCACTTTATATTCATGCCGTAATCGGTGAGCAACCACGTCAAATTGCAATACACCCACGGCTCCCAATATCAATTGATTGCTGTTTAATGGTCTGAATACCTGTGTTGCACCCTCTTCAGACAGTTCAATCAATCCTTTGATGAGCGCTTTGCTTTTTAAAGGATCTTTTAAACGAACCAAACGATACAATTCAGGCGCAAAATTGGGAATTCCGGTAAATTTCAAGGTCTCGCCTTGAGTAAACGTATCACCAATTCGAATCGTGCCATGATTATGCAAGCCAATTATATCTCCCGCAAGAGCTATCTCAGTCTGTGTGCGATCGCCTGCCATGAACGTCAATGCATTGGCGATTTGAACCTCTTTATCCAAACGCAAGTGACTGAGTTTCATGCCTTTTTTATATGTACCCGAACAAATTCTTAAAAACGCGATACGATCGCGATGTTTTGGATCCATGTTCGCCTGAATTTTAAAAACAAACCCTGTAAACGCCTCTTCATGTGGTTCAACGATACGAGTTTGTGTTGCCCGCGGCATGGGTGCTGGCGCGTAATGCGCAAAGTCATCCAATAATTCTTTGATACCAAAATTATTAATGGCCGAACCAAAATATACCGGCGTCAATTTTCCAGACAAATAATCATCCAGATTAAATTCATGTGAGGCACCTTTAACCAGACTAATTTCCTCTCGTAACTCTCGCGCCGTATCACCCAGTAATTCATCCAACTGAGGATTGTCCAATCCCTTGATCTGCACTGCGTCTTGCTTCTGTGTGTTTTTCCCGGATTGATACAGATAAACCATATCTTGATAAAGATGATAAATACCTTTAAATCGTTTACCCATGCCAACAGGCCATGTCACCGGTGCGCATTGGATGCCCAGTACCGTTTCAACTTCATCCAATAAATCGATAGGCTCTCGTCCTTCACGATCCAATTTATTAATAAACGTCATGATAGGTGTATCACGAAGGCGGCAAACCTCCATCAATTTAACGGTTCTATCCTCAACCCCTTTTGCTACGTCAATAACCATCAAGGCAGAATCAACGGCTGTTAAAGTACGATAGGTATCTTCCGAAAAATCCTCATGACCAGGTGTGTCAAGCAAATTCATAACGTGATCATTATGAACAAACTGCATAACAGATGTCGTGATTGAAATGCCCCGTTCTTTCTCCATCTCCATCCAGTCAGACGTTGCATGCCGAGTTGCCTTACGTCCTTTTACGGTTCCTGCTAACTGAATGGCGCCTCCGAACAACAACAGTTTTTCAGTGACCGTAGTTTTTCCCGCATCAGGGTGAGAAATGATGGCGAATGTGCGCCGCTTGGTAAAATCTTTAACAAAATCGGACATGGTTAATACCTAATAATAAGCTGGATAAGTGCATTTTAAGTGAAATGGTCTTAACAAACAAACATATAGGTAGTATCATTCAGCTATTGAGCCAGATGGATATTATTTGACATGAAGCCAGCGACAAAACCGGACTTGTGGGAGTCTCTCAACGCCCATGCCAACTCTCTTGAAGTATGCAACGTTCCTAATGAAATATCTCAAACAAAATTTTTTAACGTCTCTGCATGCGATATTAATCTCGATTATTCAAATCAATGCATCACCCCTGAAACGGTTGACCTATTGCTTGCACTTGCAAATGCATCCGACCTACAGGAAAAAATTAGTGCGCTGATGCGTGGTGATAAAATCAATTTGAGTGAAAACAGGCCGGCATTACACACTGCATTACGAGCATCAGGGGATATTCCTGTTTTGGTTGATGGCAACGATGTGATGCCTGCTGTAATTCAAACCCGAAATACAATACAACAGATTTCTGAGCAGATAAGAAGTAAAAAATGGCTGGGCTTTACCGGAAAACCGATTACAAACATTGTTAATATTGGTATTGGTGGTTCTGACTTAGGCCCTCGCTTTTGCCTGAAGGCTTTCGCTGATATAACCTCGCCAGATTTAAGCTATCATTTTATTTCAGACGTTGATCCCAATGGGTTTAAAAATGCAGTAGCTACGCTGCATCCAGACAGCACGCTATTCATTATTGCATCCAAATCGTTTACTACCGAGGAAACTTTATTTAATGCTAACCAGGCTGTCGCGTGGATTGGCGGTCAACAACGTCTGGCACAGCATTGCATTGCCGTCACTGCGAATATTGAAAAAGCACAACAATTTGGGATACAAACCATATTACCTATTTGGGACTGGGTCGGCGGTCGATATTCATTATGTTCATCCATTAATTTAATCACCGCAATTGCTCTTGGATTTGAAGCCTTTAGCCAAATGCTGGCTGGTGCTAACAGCATGGATGTTCATTTCCGAGATGCTGACTTTAAAAATAATTTACCTGTTATTTCAGCGCTAATGGGTGTATGGAATAATAATTTTTTACACAGACAAAGTTTACTGATCCTGACTTATGCACAACAGCTCGAACACTTTATACCCTATATCCAGCAGCTGGATATGGAAAGCAATGGCAAAGGCATTGATAACCAGGGAAATCGGGTTCATCACTCAACCGGCCCATTGATATGGGGTGGCTTGGGAAATCAGGCGCAACACAGTTATTATCAACTACTTTGCCAAGGCACTCACAAGATGGCTGCAGATTTCATTACTGTAAACACGTTTGATGGACAGCTTATAAATGAGATGTGCCTTGATAAAATACGGGTATTAACCTCCGGTGTGGATGAAAAGGACAATCCTAATGGTTATATTCCAGGAAAACTTCCACTAAATCATATCCGCATCAAAGACTGCTCCCCGTTTACTATGGGCGCGTTGATTGCGCTCTACGAACACAAAATATTCGTTCAGAGTGTGATTTGGAATATCAACCCGTTTGATCAACCCGGAGTGGAAAGCGCGAAACGGGGTAGACGGATTAAGGACGTTTGCGAAGGTGTTTTGTAGGGTGGTTTTCCTTCTCCCTCTGGGAGAAGGTGCCCGGCAGGATCGCAACACATTATTGCGCAGTTCCTTATACCCCCTCATCCGCCCTATCGGGCACCTTCTCCCAGAGGGAGAAGGAAAAACCTAACCCATTACTTCTTCAACACTTAAAATGTCACTTAATGCAGCAGCGATTTTCTTCTGATCTGTAAATGATAAATAAGGATGCATGGGAATGCTCAGCACACGGCGTGCAGCATGTTCTGTATTTGGAAATTGGCGTGAGCCAGGATAAAGTTTCTTGAAAATGGGCTGTTCGTGGAGTCCAGCTGGATAATGTACTGCCGTAGGGATCCCTCTCTTTTTAAGCTCCTCTTGCAACATATCACGATCGTCTGTTTCAAACGTGTATTGCGCAAAAACACTGGTATTATGCGATTTAATCGTTGGCTTTTTAATGCTTTCAGGTAACAACTGCTGATAACGATCAGCAACTTGCTGGCGTAATTCAATTTCTTCCGGGAAAATGACCAGTTTTTCTAATAAAAATCCTGCCTGAATAGTATCAAATCGACCATTAATTCCCAAACGAGTATGATGGTAACGTTTGGACTGTCCGTGTAGACGGATTTCATCCATTCGTGTTGCCAATTCTGAATCATTGGTGAAACAGGCGCCGCCATCCCCATAACAACCCAATGGCTTTGATGGGAAAAAGCTGGTACAGGCAATCGTGGTTAAGCCGCATGACTGTCGACCTTTATATGTTGCACCAAAACTCTGCGCTGCATCTTCGATAACAGGCAGGTTGTATTGTTTAGCAATCTCATTGATTTCATCATAATCTGCGCATTGTCCATATAAGCTAACAGGCATAATGGCTTTGGTTTTTTTAGTAATAGCCGCTTCAATGGACGCAGCATTTATATTATAAGTATCACGATCAATGTCAACAAATACGGGTGTAGCGCCTAATAATGCAATGACTTCTGCAGTTGCAAAAAAACTAAAAGGCGTGGTAATCACTTCATCGCCCGCACCAATATCCAATGCCATCAAAGCAATTAACAACGCATCTGTACCACTAGCAACAGCCAATGCATGCTTAACCCCAACAAATTTCGCCAACGCCCCTTCTAGCTCAGCAACTTCAGGACCCATAATGTAAGCACCATGATCTAATATCGCTTTAAACCGAGCAAAAAGGCGATCCTCGATGCGCTGAGACTGCGTTTTTAGATCGATAAATTGCATGGGAATGTCCTTGAAAAGAATAAGATAGGGTAAAAAATTATCGCGATTTTAACAATCATGGCTTAATTAGTCAAACCAACCCGTAGCGGGAGAGTAATTTTACAAAATGATGCAACGGTGCCTTTTAGGTTCTATCGTGTTGGTTATCGGATTAGGCGCTGAATTAACAGCAAAACGCGGTTCTGGAGGCCAGAAACCAAGCCGCTTATCTAACCTGAAATTAGAAGACCCTTGAAATGTTTTTGTAATTAAAGGTGATTGATTTTGTAGTAACTGAGCAAAAATGGGGGAACAACTGGATACATCCTTTTCCATCCAATCAATGTGCTCTTCTTTGAATAATTCAGGTCTTTTTCGGGCGAGAGTAGTCAATGTTTTTACATCCCCATTATGCATTAATTGGAGTTGATCATTTTCATCAAATAAATCATCTCGACTCTCAGCCAAGCGATATGGAAAATATTGTTTATCTCCTTGTAATAAATGTTTAACATCTTCTTTTTCAAAGAGATGACTACAATGATCCATAAGATAATTAACAATATCACCCAACGTATCAATCGAAATATCGGCAGAAAACAAGAGATGAATATGCTCTCTATTTAAAAATAAATAAAATAAAGTGACTAACTGTTGGATTATACCTTTATGTTTTGTGTTTAAAAAATTCATAAGAATTTTATTTAGATCATTAGATTTAAAAAGATTCTCATAATGCTTAGTAAGCATCAGAAAAACAAAGTTAGAACAAGAATAAGGCATTAAATTTGCGTTATTTTCACTGAGCAGAAGAGTATGTATTTTCGAAAAATATGGCAAAAACAATATCGGCTTATTAAGAGTTAACCAGTGAATTACTTCAAATTGCAAAATTGATATAGGAAGCATGTTAAGTAACGGGTTCATTAAATCTGAAACCAATTCTGAATCAAATAAATCGGGTCTATTTAAAAAAAACAAATTAAAAATAGGCATTATTATTGCGCAATGCATTCGTTCAATACAGTTTATGTTATTATTGAAAATAGATTTTTCAAGTTCATCCATTATTTTTAAGAACATATTGATATGTTCTTTAGTTAATAATGAATATAGCTTGTTCTTAATTAGTCCCAAAAAAAATATCAAACAACTATAGGTACGAAGATGTTGTTCTTGACTACTTAAATTATTTTCAACATCATGATCAAAAAATATATCAAAATAACCTACCATAGAAATAAGCAAGTTGACTGCAACTACAAGCTGACTCGGCTTATTCGTGGCGAAAAGATTTAGTATTTGTTTAACATCTTGAAATACGACCAATTCGGTCTTGTTGGCTCTAGCAAATAGATAGTAGTTTTCCAAAATTATGCATATATTAATTCGACATGTTTCACTTTGATGACTCAATAACGTAATAAGCTTTTGAATAACTCTTTGAGTGAACAGGGCGTTGCATACATCTGTTAGTTTAATTAAAAAAGGCGTCATTTGTTGAGGATATGCATCGAATCTTTGAAGTAACTGATATAAATCAAGCGTATTAAAAAAATCAGGTGATCTGGTCGCTATACTGTTTAACAAACCAGACCAAGCATGGGCATGATACTTAGACATAATAGGCGTGGTTATAAGCACACTCAAGGATAACTGGCATAAAATAGATTCTGGGTTCGGCATATGTTCAATTAAAATACCCAGCTCTAACCATGAATGCATTGGCTCAGCATCAGTATGCTGGGTAGCATAATCATTTCCTATGCTCAAAGGTTTTTTGAGCAATGATTGAATATATGCCTCATCAAATAAATCACCTCTTACTTTGATGAGCTCTGCTAATTGCTGTGCATAAGCAAACGGTATCCGTCCAAGATGGGCTTTAGTAAAAGAATTTTTATGTCGATCAATTAAAACCGATAAACTGTTGTATTTAAAATTTATTAATGAGTTTGAATACATCTTGTCAAAATCTAATTCGTAATCAGAAATGACTCGTAAAAACAAACTGAATGTCTTATCCAACCAAGTCTCACCATAGTACTTTCGATTCAAGTTACAAAAGCTTATTCGTGCTTCTGCATTTAATAAAGGTAATAAACCAGCGGCACACTCTATTTGATACCCAGAAAGACAAGATAAATTTTTTAAATAGTTTAGATCCTCATCACTAATTTTTTGATTCAACTGAATATCAATGCTGATTTCAAGTGCTTTTATTTTTGGAAAAAGATTAATGGGAAGGTAATTATTATTGGCATTATTAATACTGGTTTTAAAAAATTCTAAAAGGGTTGTGTTACCACCACCCAGCTGCTTTTGCGTTAATCCGATGGGGCGCTTAAGCAATTGAGAAAAAGAGTATTTATAAATTGCATCCCATGCTTTACTGGCCGAATCTTTATCAGATATATTTGAAAATAAACAATACAGTTTAATGAAATATAATTGTTTAGATATTAAATTATACTGCGCACTCTCAGGAAGATACGATAAAATAATTTTCATTAAAGGATTATTGTACAAAAGTATTGGTGGAAATTGGGTCATGCTGTGTTCCGTCATTTTATTTGCTCAATTATACAACAGAAAAAGTTTGTATTCAACTCAATAACTAATTTGTGGTAACTCCCTAGGGGTTGTTGACATTTGCTCTGTCGAAGCCCGACGTCCCGCGGCCTTATCATTACCCACATCTTTGGTAGGGCACTGAACTGCCCCCTCTCCCCAACCCTCTCCCGCGAAGAAGTTCGGTTTTCTTGCCAACTTCATGTCGCGTGAGAGGGGGCAGATCGTGCTAATTGATTCAACTCAGTGCACAGACATCATACTTCAATACCATAATTAAAACTTAAGATTGTGCCCGCGCGCAGTATAGCATTTTACGTGTAATGGTATTAGCTGCATAATGATAAAGATCGATTTCGCGCTTCCTCAGGGCGAACGAATCTTGGAGTATATAGAAACCTTGTTCAGGAGTTATTTATGACTAAACTTTCAAAACTACACAAAAAACTGTATCGCTCGCGAAGGGAAAGAATGATTGCCGGTGTCTGTGGGGGATTGGCCATTTATTTTGACATGGATCCGACCTGGATGAGGTTGATTTTTGTCATCTTTCTTTTAATGGGTGGCTCAGCCTTGTTAGTGTATTTAATTATGTGGGTCGTTGTTCCTTTGGAGTGAACCCATGCATTGCTGTTAGAAAATCACGTAGCGCGTTGGCTGGATTGGGCGCGCGCGTTATGGGTCTGCCAACCACCAGATAATCGCTACCTGCCAGTAGGGCCATTTCAGGTGTAACGATGCGTGCCTGATCGTCCTGTGTGTCGCTATGTCTTCGAATGCCTGGGGTAATTGAAAGAAAATCAGCACCGCAGGCAGCCTTTATCATGGGCACTTCCAAAGCCGAACTCACTACGCCGTCACAGCCCCCCTCTTGAGCAAGCCGTGCTAGAGCACAAACATGATCTTGCAATGAGACGTTAATATCCATTGCTGGTAAATCGGCAGCATGCGTACTGGTTAGTACAGTTACAGCAACAAGCAACGGTCGTTTAACGCCGTAAAGCTCGGTAGCCTTTCTGGCTGCCTGCATCATTTGTAATCCACCTGTAGCATGCAGTGTTAGCATCCAGATGCCATTGTCAGCAGCCACAGCACATGCGCGTGCAACGGTGTTGGGGATGTCGTGAAATTTCAGATCCAGGAAAATTTTGAATTGTTTGTTTACCAAAGTACGGACAAAGTCCAATCCCAGTAAAGTAAACATCTCGCTTCCGACTTTGAGTGCGCATTGATTTGGGTCAAGTTGATCTACCAGCGCCAATGCTGCGGAGATATTGTCAAAATCAAGTGCAACGATCAATTTTATTGGTGGGCTCATGTGCGTTATCACAGTCTAGTCCCCTTCCAATCCATGTATGGGTTTTACGCGTCCCCATTGCTTGCAACTGGGGCAATGCCAATGCAACAGCTTTCCACTATAACCGCAGTGGCCACAACGATAGATTGGTTTATTTTCCAAAAACTTACTGGTAATGGCGTACAACATTTGCAATTGATCACGGACTTTGCCATGCGCTGATTCCAAATGCCAGTAAATCAATCGGTTCAGTCCTCGTATCGAGGGATGTCGACTCAGTTGGCTTGAGACAAAATCAATAGCGAAATCCACGCTTTTTTCACGGCTTAAGTATTCTGCTATCACAAAAATCACTGATGCGCGCGGGTGCTCGGGCAATGTTTGCTCTAAATAATCGATGCATTCATCCATTGCATCCAGTTCGCGGTAGCAGTGCACCAACGGTTCGATAATTTCATTTAAAAACTCAGCATCCTGTTCAGGGACATGTTTAAGCGCACGTATGGCCTGTTTATATCGACCGTTTTTCATCTCAAAGCTGGCCATCATCAGACTGGCGCGCACTGATTGCCTGTCAACGGTCAATGCCTGTTTAATTGCAATGGGTACTTTTTCATGCGCACTATTTTTTAAGGCATGATTGGCCATTTCGCAATAATAATGTGCGGCTTGAGTGTGCATACTGTTTCCAGTGGACACTTCCAGTTTTTTAATCACGTCAAGGGCTTTTTCCCAAGCTTTTTCCTGTTGGTAAATGGCTAGCAATCCATGCAGGCTACTGACTTCTCTGGCACCACCCAACTCAACGACTTCCAGAAAAATACGTTCAGCGCGATCAAAAACGCCTGCACTCATATAATCTTGGCCTAATGCCATCAATGCTTCTTTGCGTTGCAACAAACTGAGTTGTGGTCTGGCGATCAAGTTTTGATGTATTCTTATCGCGCGATCCACCTCACCACGACGGCGAAATAAACTCCCTAAAGCCAGATGCGTTTCAACGGTTTCGCTATCGACCTCTAGTAGTTTAATAAATACATCGACGGCTTTATCTGGCTGCTCATTCAATAGGTAATTTAAACCAACAACGTATTCACGAGATAAGTGATTATTGGTGTTTTTTTCTTTGAGAGAATTGTTATGTGTGCCTATCCACCAGCCAGAATATGCGGCTACAGGCAATAAAAGCGGCCATAATTCAATCATTCTTTTTAATCCTGCAGCGGTATGGCACGTAAGTTCCTGATTTCTTTTTCAGTGAGCTTTAATTGGTTTTTAATTCTACGATGTTCTGCTTTAAGACGCCAATATCGGCTCATAAATAAAATAAGCCCCATAAATACACCAATACCTAATGTCAGAACGATCAATACAGAAATCGGCATATGAAACGTTGTAAAGTAAGCATTGATTTGCACAGACTTAGCATTCAACCCGGCAAAGCTTACACCGACCAGGATCAGTAACAAATAAATAATTGTCATTACAATTCGCATGTAAGATCTCCTTTAAATTAAAAAAAGGTAACTGCTCACACGCCGCACGTCATCCTGAGCGCGTCTTTTTGCGCGAAGGATCTCCGTCATGTGGCATTATGCTAACGTCAGGGGATCCCTCGCTGCGCTCGGGATGAC
Source organism: Gammaproteobacteria bacterium (assembly GCA_013289415.1). Lineage (GTDB taxonomy): Bacteria > Pseudomonadota > Gammaproteobacteria > Legionellales > Legionellaceae > DDPF01. The sequence continues at coordinate 19,240 of JABDAB010000020.1, read as the reverse complement.
GTATGAGCAGATACAAAAAAAGCGTAGATAACTACGCTTTTTTAAATAATTTTCAATGTAGCCCGCCACTCTTGCGGGCTACTTAAAACTACTCGCTATCTTTGTTACCCATTTTTTCTTTCAACAAATCACCCAAGGTCATTGTACCCAGTGTGTTTGCAGGTGCTTCAGTGCCGCGCGAGTATTTTTTAATCGCATCAGCATGCTCTTGGGCATCTTTGGCTTTGACTGACAGTGTTATCGAACGATTTTTTCTGTCTACGTTGAGGATTTTTGCTTCAATTTCTTCACCAACTTTAACGATTGTTGATGCATCTTCAACTTTGTCGTCAGACAAATCGCTTGCACGAATGGTTCCGAACACATCTTCAGCTAATTCAACTGTAACAGTTTTTGCTTCAACGGCGGTAACCTTGCCTTTTACAACAGCACCCTTCGTGAACTCTTCAGCGAATGCGCTAAAGTTATCACCTTCCAGTTGTTTCAAGCCTAGGGAAATGCGTTCGCGTTCAGCATCAATCGCCAGAATAACGGCTTCAAGTTCTTGACCTTTCTTGAATTGTTTAACGGCTTCTTCACCAGCAACAGTCCAGGAAATGTCAGACAAATGAACCAAACCATCAATCTCACCATCCAGACCAATAAAGATACCAAAGTCAGTAATGGAACGAATCTTTCCGCTAACTTTTTGACCTTTGCTGTGCAATTGTGAGAAATTCTGCCATGGATTGCCAACGCATTGTTTCATACCTAAAGATATGCGACGACGATCTTGATCGATTTCAAGTACCATCACGTCAACAACATCGCCTAAAGAGACAACCTTGCTTGGGTGAACGTTCTTGTTAGTCCAGTCCATTTCAGACATGTGAACTAAACCTTCAACGCCTTCTTCGATTTCAACAAAACAGCCGTAGTCAGTAATGTTAGTCACTTTTCCTGACAGACGTTTGTTAACTGGATAACGTTCAACTAAATCAACCCAAGGATCATTGCCCAGTTGCTTCATACCCAATGACACGCGATTTCGTTCGCTGTCAAAACTTAATACTTTAACGTTTACGTCTTGTCCTACTGTCAACAATTCACTGGGGTGTTTAACACGTTTCCAGGAAATGTCAGTAATATGTAATAGACCATCGATGCCGCCTAAATCAATGAATGCACCGTAATCGGTCAGATTTTTCACGACGCCACTCAGAACCTGGCCATCATGCAAGGAGTCAAGCAGTTCCTGTCTGTCAGCACTACTTTCTTCTTCAACGACCGCACGACGTGAAACAACGATGTTGTTACGTTTGATGTCCATTTTGATAACTTTGAATTCAAGCTCTTTACCTTCGAGGTAAGATGGATCACGAACAGGTCTGACATCAACCAGTGAGCCCGGTAGAAATGCACGAATAGTACCAATTTCAACCGTAAAGCCGCCTTTAACCTTGCCTGAAATAAGTCCTGTGACTGTATCATTATTTTCATAAGATTTAGACAGTTTACGCCATGACTCCTGACGTTTTGCTTTTTCTCTTGATAATAGTGTTTCACCATGACCGTCTTCAACTGAATCGAGGGCTACTTCGACCGTGTCGCCAACGCTGATTTCCAGCTCGCCATTTTTATCGTGAAATTCCTCAATAGGTACAATACCTTCGGATTTTAATCCGGCATTCAGGGTCACGTAGTCATCGTCAATACCGATAACCAAGGCAGGAATAATGGCACCGGGATAGAATTGCGCACCGATGATGCTTTGCTCAAATAGCTCTTTAAAACTTTCAGACATGTTATTAAACTCTTTAGTAAGTTAATGGAAGCAAGGACTCCGCCCGCTTTCCCCCTATAAATCCAAACGATCAACCAATTGTAGTACTTTATTAAACACTTGTACAATCGTTAATCCGGTTGTATCAATCTGCACGGCATCCTGTGCAGGCTTCAATGGCGCGTGTTCACGTGAAGTATCACGTGTATCACGTTTAGCCAGTTCTTCAACAACTTGCGTGAGCCTAGCATCATTTCCACTGTCTTTCAACTGTAAATAACGACGCCTTGCCCGTTCCTCCGCAGAAGCATACAAATATATCTTTAAAATGGCATCGGGAAAAACCACAGTTCCCATATCACGGCCATCGGTCACCAGTCCTGGCAAGGTAGCAAATGCGCGTTGACGGGCTAATAATGCAGCCCTGACTTCAGGGATGATCGCGATTTTAGATGCCTCTTGTCCACATCGCTCTGTTCGGATGGCATCACTAATGTCTTCTTCATCAAGCAATACGAGACCACCCACAACAAACCTTAAATTAAGCGTATGCGCAAGGGACACGATTTTTTCAACGTCGCTAAAATCAATCGCTCGCTTCCTTGCCGCAAAAGCCAACACGCGGTAAATAGCGCCACTATCTAAAAAATGCCATCCTAACTGTTCGGCCAGCATGTGACAAAGCGTACCTTTACCTGTCCCACTCGGACCATCCAGGGTAATGACTGGGGCGTTTATTTCAGAGTTCATTTTTTACTACTCTTATTGACATATTAATTTGGTTTGCAAGAGACACAAATGCGGGGAAGGACGTATCAACATTTTGACAATCCCTGATAGTAACGGGCGCTGTCGCAACCGCGCCGGCAATTGCGAAGGCCATTGCAATTCGATGGTCATGGTGGCTATCAACCACCCCACCCTGTAGTGTTCCGCCTCGAATGAAAATACCATCATCCAGCGCTTTTGCTTCAATACCCAGGCGGACCAAACCATCAACCATAGCGCCAATACGATCACTTTCCTTGCAGCGCAGTTCCTTGGCTCCATGCAATAGAGTTTGTCCTTCGGCGCAAGCAGCAGCAATAAACAGTACGGGAAATTCATCAATTGCAGCGGGAACAATGGATTCAGGAATAATGATCCCCTGCAACTTTGCATGGCGAACCAGTAGATCTGCAATGGGTTCTTCACCACATTGACGTCGATTGCTGATAGTTATATTCGCACCCATGCGCTTTAAAATATGCAAAATCCCGGTGCGTGTGGGATTGACTCCTACATTTTTAATCAGCAACTCCGAATGGGGAATCAGTGTTGCGGCTACAATCAAAAACGCTGCCGATGAAATATCACCAGGCACGGTAATATCAGTACCCTGACACTCATTCGCCGCATTGATGGTAATAACATTATTTTTTTGTCGAACAGGATAGGAGAAGCTCGCTAACATGCGCTCGGTATGATCACGTGTCAAGCCTGGCTCAATCACACACGTTTCCCCACTGGCATACATGCCTGCCAGCAATATACAGGACTTAACTTGGGCACTAGCTTCCGGCATTTTATACGTGATGCCATGCAGCGATTGCCCCCCACGAATCAACAGTGGTGGTCGGCCTTCTGATGCGGTTACATCTGCACCCATCTCCATCAATGGTCGCCTTATGCGTTCCATCGGTCGTTTTTTTAGACTGTCATCACCGGTTAATTCACTGTCAAACGATTGAGCTGACAATAACCCGGCAAGCAATCGCATGCTAGTACCTGAATTTCCGCAGTCCAAGGTCAGATCTCGACGTCGGGCAATTGTCGAGGGTTTTTGCAAGCCATGTTTACCGACCCCATGAATGACCACATCATGACCATCGGGTCTTTCAATGCGGACACCCATAGACTCAAAGGCATGCAAGGTTGCCAAACAATCCTCTCCATCAAGAAAACCATGGACAGTGGTTATGCCTTGGGCAATTGCACCGAGCATGATGGCACGATGCGAAATAGATTTATCACCTGGCACGGTGATATCACCTTGCAATAATTCTACGGGACTGCTGATAAAATGGTATGTCATGCAGCAAAATCCTTATATGGCTTCGATTTCATCTCCACCTGACTCTTGTTCATCCTGAATATCCTCGATATCCGGACCATCCTGAATATCTTCAATACGTTGCATACCGACCACGTGCTCTCCCGCGGCCACATTAATCAAGCGTACACCTTGAGTATTTCGCCCAATAATCGACAGCTCAGACACTTTGAAACGCACTAACGTGCCTTGATCGGTAATTAACATGGCTTCATCTGTATCGGTAACCTGCACAGCACGAACCACCTTGCCATTGCGTTCGTTCACTTGAATCGAGATAACACCTTGACCACCGCGACCTGTGATTCGGTATTCTTCAATATCAGTCCGTTTGCCATAGCCTAATTCGGTCGCAGTCAGAATAGTTCCGCCTGGGCTCACCACCACAAGCGAGATAACCGATTGCTCTTCAGCAAGCCGAACCCCCCGCACACCACGAGCAGTTCGACCCGTGGATCGAATCAGGTTTTCATCAAAACGAATCACTTTGCCCGCATCAGAAAACAGCATAATATCTTTAGAGCCATCGGTGATATCCACACCCACCAATCGATCATTTTCATCTAAATCAATCGCGATTATACCGTTACTGCGTGGTCGACCGAATGCAGTCAACGGCACTTTTTTAACTGTACCAAATTTGGTTGCCATGAATACGAAATAATTATCAAGGTATTCGCGCACCGGTAACATCGCAGTAATGGCCTCGCTCTCAGCCAGCGGCAAAATATTGATGATCGGTTTGCCACGTGAAATACGGCTTGCCAATGGCAATTGATAGGCTTTTAACCAATACAATTTACCATGATTTGAAAAACACAACAGTGTGTCATGCGTGCTGGCAATAACCAGGCGCTCAACAAAATCTTCATCTTTAACATGCGTTGCCGATTTGCCTTTCCCACCGCGTCGCTGTGCTTGGTAGGCCGAAATAGGTTGATATTTTACATATCCCTGATGAGATAATGTAACGACCACATCTTCTTCAGTAATCAAATCTTCAATGGTTAAATCTTCTTGTGAAGCCATAATTTCAGTTCGTCGAACATCGCCAAATTGCGCTTTTATTTCAACGAGCTCATCACGAATCACTTGCATCAAGCGTTCTGGTGATGCCAGAATATCCAACAATTCTTTGATAACACCCAGTAATTGCTCAAATTCATTCAGTATTTTGTCCTGCTCGAGTCCTGTCAAACGATGCAGACGCAGTTCAAGAATGGCTTGTGCCTGTACAGGGGACAAGCGATACCCTTCATCACTCAAACCAAACGAATCCGGCAAATCATCTGGACGACACGCATCACCACCGGTATTTTCCAGCATCGCTTTGACCAAACCCGCTTGCCACAGACGATCTAACAACCCATCTTTTGCTTCTTGAGGAGTAGCGGAGTGTTTGATCAGGGCTATCATTTCATCAATATTTGCCAGAGCAATGCCTAATCCTTCCAGTATATGAGCTCGATTACGTGCTTTTTTCAAATCAAAAATACAACGACGCGTAACCACTTCGCGACGATGTTTAATAAAGTAATCTAAAATTTGTTTTAAATTCAGGGTTCGCGGCTGGCCATCAACGAGAGCCACCATATTAATACCGAACACATTTTGCATTTGTGTGTGAGCATATAGATTATTCAGCAACACTTCGGCCATTTCGCCACGTTTAAGCTCAATAACAACCCGCATGCCTTCACGATCCGACTCATCACGTAAACCAGAAATACCTTCCAATTTTTTATCACGCACAAGCTCTGCAATTTTCTCAACAAGACGTGCTTTATTTACCTGATAAGGAAGCTCATGAATGATGATGGCTTGCCGACCCGTGCTTTCATCGGTTTCAACCTCCGTTCGAGCACGAATTGAAATACGCCCACGACCGGTACGGTAAGCTTGAATAATACCCGCACGACCATTGATGATTGCGGCAGTTGGGAAGTCAGGCCCTGGAACAATGGCCATTAGATCATCGATTGTTAAATCAGGATCATCAACCAGCGCGAGGCAGGCATTCACGATTTCAGTTAAATTATGGGGTGGAATATTTGTGGCCATGCCCACCGCGATTCCTGAAGAGCCATTCACCAACAAATTAGGTATTCTGGCCGGCAACACCATGGGTGCAAATTCCGTGCCGTCATAGTTTGGAGCAAAATCAACGGTTTCTTTTTCCAAATCTGCCAGCAAAGCATGAGCCAGTTTTGACATCCTGATTTCGGTATAACGCATTGCAGCTGGCGAATCACCATCAACTGAACCAAAGTTACCCTGACCATCAACCAGCATATAGCGCATGGAAAAATCCTGCGCCATACGAACAATCGTATCGTATACCGCTGTGTCACCATGTGGATGGTATTTACCGATGACATCACCCACTACACGCGCCGATTTTTTATAGGGCTTGTTCCAGTCATTACCCAATTCGCTCATAGCAAACAGCACGCGCCGATGCACTGGTTTTAAACCATCACGCACATCCGGCAACGCACGCCCGACAATAACGCTCATCGCATAATCGAGGTAAGATTGCTTTAACTCATCTTCAATATTAACGGGTAAAATTTCTTTAGCTAAGTAAACCATGATTAGAACATGTCCTTATGCAAGGATTGAAATAGAATTAGTACAACAGCATACCACATGAGGGAATTTAAATGAATCAGATGAGATATCTTTGGAAGAAAAAATCTAACGCCCCACGTCATCCCTTGCTATAGTCATCTTCTTGAAAAAAAAATCAATCTATCACACAATGATTCACATCATTTACTTACACTATTGATCACGGAGCGTTGTCATGCCGAAGACCCACATCACACTTGTTGGAAACACAGAGTCGGGGAAAACCCGATTGTTGTCTGCTCTCTTGGGAACGCACGAAGATTACGACGTTAGATTTTATTATACCATAGTTGCTGTACATAACACCTTGGTAAAAACCCTCCCGGATGGTAAAGAAAAACACTATACCATCTGTGATACTGGAGGGGTGTTGCGATTCAGAAGTCTGATGACTACGTACTTACGCGATGCGTCAACAGGCTATATCTTTCTTGATTTAAATAAAGAGATACCAGCGCTTACCGCAGAGCTGGATGAATGGATTGAGTTATTGCACACATACCATGTTTTCGATGAGAAAATTGTTTTGGTTGGAACAAAACGCAGTAAGTCCGACCCTGAACAACCTGAAAAAATAGAGGCTTTGCAAAGCCTCGCCCGAGCGCGCAATATTTGTAAGAAAATATATTTAACCCATGCTTGGGATATTAATTCAACGAATCGTGAAGATGAGAAAAATGCATTTTTAACGATGACTGCACTGGATCATCTCCCCAGGAATACACCAGAATATTATCAAGCAGCGAAGGAAATAGTTGAGCTCGAGGTGCGCCTTGAATCGATGAATCTTGAGGAGAGAGGCCTTTATTTTAGTAGTCTATCGCAAAGCGCTCTGCTTTCGTGCGTGTGGTCTGTATTAAGAATGCAGGGTAATGATTATTTAGATGCATTATCCTGTAAGCAAATTGAAGCGTATATGCAACCTCTTTCCCTCGATACGATTCGCAGGTTTAGTAGAGGATTAAGTCAGGAAAAAATACGGACTGTATTTGATGAGATTTCAAACGAAGCGTTACAGAGCATCCAACTTACTGCGGATGATCTGACGAATATTTCTCCATACATGCATGCTGCGCGATTTAAGTTTTGTGCAAATCAATTTTTTACAGACCAGTCGCATCGCAATTTAATCGATGCCTTGCATACCAAGAATTCGATCATACAATTGGTTGTTTTTGATTGTCTCGTTGAACGGAGTAAAAATCGCCTGCTTGATCCATCGGACTTACAAATGTTCCTTGAAAAGTTAGGTGGTCTATGTGGGTTTGACTATGGATTATTAAAAGTGAAGTACAATGATATCTATCGGTGCATCATAGACCAGCTTTTAGAATCGCCGTCATCCACTGAAACTGATTTGTTCCGACATATAAATTCCAGCCACGTTTTGACGTATTTACGCCCTTTATCTGAGCATATAACCCAATTCAAACAAATAATCACGCGAATAAGCAAAAACAAGCTCTCTAGTACGCTTGCAAGGCTTTCGCAAGAAGAAGTGCGCGCCTATTTTGATACATCTTCAAATGAAGAACTCGATTCCAGACTGTCTCTTGTTTTACCTGCATTAGATCGCAGCTATCATTTTATAGACTGTATTCCTAATGAAGAACTCGATTCCAGACCGTCTCTTGTTTTACCTGCATTAGATCGCAGCTATCATTTTATAGACTGTATTCCTCTAGAGCGCGTTCTAACGTACATCAAACCGCTAACAAAGGATATGAGACGATTTAATCAAATTTTTTCTGCCTCCAGTGATATTCGAGTGAGGCAATTATTTGAGAACATCTCAGACAATGAGCTCTTGGCGATGGTAAGGAGTGTTGATGATCTGAATGCACTGGCCTTGAGTATTCATTCTTATGGCGTCAATCGTTTTCTCCAAAAATTTCCTTTTAAAGAGTGGATAAATGCTTTAGACAATCAAAAAACCTCTCGAGGCGGTCTGTTTAAAACACAGGAAAAGATGCCAGCTATAAAATTTAATGAGCAAGTATTAAAAAACATTACGCACGATCAAGCAACTTTTGTATTAAAACGCATACAAATAGAGGATGCTGAGTTAGGCTTGTTAGATGAACACCAGATATCCATGTATAAGGATGTTGAAAAAGTACGCAGTGCATTCACGAATCATCAACTCATCTATTTAAGTGCTTATTACGCAGAAAAAACACATGAATCAAATAGTGCCCGCTATAAATCCAAAATAGATCAGCTCATCCATACGATACAACAGCGCATCAAAAAAGGCGATTTTTTATTAACGGACTATGAAGAGCTGTTCGCTCAAAATCAGAGACATGACTTTTTAACTCCCGAGATCCAAACAAGCATTCAAAGTGCACAACAAGCGTTACAAATGCATGGGACTCAAAGTTGCTGTCTTGTCATGTAGGGCTGCTAGCCGGGACGACACGATGTCTTAACGATGTCGCACGATAACGCAACACTGGTGTGTTATACTACCGCACCGCTCTGATCCGGCATACCCATGCACACATACGAACAAACTGCTGCCATTTATATTGCAAACCCCGAATTCCTTTCCGAACTCCGCCAGGAGTTAGGCGATGTTACCCATGTTATTAACGATTTGGTTTTTTCTTCACATAAAAAACTCGATGTTTGCTTCGCGCGTGATATTTGGCTGGAGCCGCACATTGTAAAATTTCAATCAATCTCAGAAGCTGTAAAAATTCTTCGTCAGGCCGGAAAATTTTGGTATCTACATCCAGTGTCTCATTCAGGACGGTCAAAATTAATTGAAGAGCAATTACGTAAATACGGATCATTAACGCGTAATTTTCCTATGGAAACGGACATTCCATCCATAGGCGGTTTTTGTCTCCTCGATAAAAACACCTTAGTTTACAGTGCTACACGCTCGAAGAAATGGCCGCAAGGTCAATGCCTGTTTATTGAAGACAAAATAAACCCGCCGAACCGTGCCTATTTAAAATTATGGGAAGCCATTACCTTGTTGGAAAAACAACCCCAACCCGGTGAGACAGCGCTGGATTTAGGGGCTTCACCGGGTGGTTGGACATACGTAATGCAGTCATTGGGTACAACGGTAACAGCCGTCGACAAGGCCTTACTCGATCCCAAAATTGGCAATCTGCCCCGTGTGCATTTTTTACAACAAAGCGCCTTTGCACTGGAGCCCGCCACATTGGAGCAAACTTACGACTGGGTATTATCCGACATCGCCTGCTACCCAGAGCGCGCCCTGACATTGATCAAGAAATGGATAGACTCAGGCAAAGCCAAACAAATGATTTTTACTATTAAACTGCAAGGTGATATTGACCTAAACATCATTAAACAATTTCAAGCCATACCCAACTCCCGGATCATCCATATGTTTTATAACAAACATGAGGTCACGTTTTTTTACCCGGGATTTAGTTACAAGCAATAAATCGATTCAGTTGCCCTGCCAAATAAAATGGTAACGACAACAATCGATATGACAGTTCATTCTGATTAGGTATTTTTATCTTTTCATCTAAAATACTGGGCATGTCCGCATTAAACCTCACAGCAAAAGACCAATGTTTTTCATGAATAAAATAATGCAATGATTTTAATCGCCCGGTTTTTCCAGCTTTTACTTCTATAGGAATCAGTTGATTTTCATATTGCCACACATAGTCCAATTCAGCAGAAGCCTGGGCTTGTTCCCGAACCCAATAGTATAGCTCTGGCATTTGATAGGTTGGAAATAATTGAAACAACGTTTGACCAATAAATTGTTCGGCAAGACTGCCTCGATTAATCCATGCCCAATCGGGAGCATTAATAATAGATAAATGACTCAACCCCAATGCAGTGCAAAGAAGCCCTGTATCGAGAAAAATGGCCTTAAAAACTTTATTATCAATCTGCGCTCCCAACGGCAACCCATTAGAATGACTATGATAAACAAGGTGAATCACTTTAGCCAAACTCAAATAATCCAAGGCTTCTTTAACCAACAATGATTTACTGTCAGGATCCAGATGAGAATATTTTATTTTTTGCCCCATTAAACTGGGTATGGTTTTAAAAACACGCCGAAGAAGCGGTATTTGTTTTGCTCGACCGTACTTATGAAAATCATCTTGATAACTTTGTAAAATATTTTGCTTGATGTTGTCAACTTCCTGAAAATCATGGTGTTCAGCGTAATGCGCAACCGCTTCCGGCATTCCTCCGATCAACCAATATTCTTTAATCAATTCCAGACAACGATGGTGAATAGGGATTGGAATGGAGTCCATGAGTGAAACGGATTGAATCCACTTCAACAAAACCTCTTCACCCTGCGCCCTTAGAAAGTCTTCAAAAGAAATCGGGCTCAAATGAAAATATTCAATTCGTCCAACAGGCACTGAAAACTCAGGTTCAACCAATACAAACTCGAGCAATGATCCTGCAGCTATCACAGGCAACTCCGGACATTCTTCATAAAAATACCGCAGCACTTCAATAAGGTGAGGAGTTGCCTGAATTTCATCCAAAAACAGGATCGCGGTTTCAGGATTAATTATTTGTTTAAAGTGAAGACTTAAATGGTTCAAAATAACTACGGGGTCTTTACTTTTGAAAAAATCCGCATGTTCCGGATACCGTTCAAAATTAAGCTCAAAACAGAATCGTCCGCTTAACTTGGCAACTTGACGCACAAGACTGGATTTTCCAACCTGCCTTGCACCACGAATAATGAGAGGTTTTCGCCCGGCTTTGTTGAGCCAGTTCAAGAGTAAATCCGTTTCAGATCGGTGGATTTGCATGACACCCCAAAAATACAGGTTGTTTTAGACTATATATAGACATTATAAGGCCTTGTTTTTATAGGTCAAGTATTTTTATAGGGGTATCATGGCTCTGGATTTTGGACAAACCGCGATCTAATACGAGCCCGAGTCCGTGGGCGTGACCGAGCCCGCCCGAACCCGATCAATCTGATTTTTGAGCCAATTTTGTCAGCATCATGATGATTCGAAAGGCGATACAGCATACAACAATCCATTGTGTTTAAGCATCGCAATAAAAATTGACTGCTGGAATGAGGTTATTATGAAGGGCAAAAAGGGTACCAAATTATCTGATTACCCATTACGATTGCTGCGCGTTCAGGCTTGTAAAGCATCGGGTGAGTTGCTATTCAAGCGGCCACAGTGGTTGACAGCCGCAGGCAAAAGACGCATGGAATTATCATTGTCTGATATTTTCAACAGTTACCGTCAATGCTTTGATAATGATCGCATAATCAGAGAGTTTTTGCTAAAAAGAAAGGCAGGTCGGGTTCGGGCGGGCTCGGTCACGCCCACGGACTCGGGCTCGTATTAGATCGCGGCTTGTCAACAGCCCCTAGAGGTTTGGATTTGAAAAACATGGCAATATTCTTACGTGACAACGCTTCTCGATAACTAATAGTAACCACTTTATCAACAGGTTCCTGATTTTCATATAATTTATACGTACCCAATACCATTAGTAATGCACATGTGGCCATTGCCGATGAAAACATTATAGAACTTGAGCCAGATGCAATATCCAAATCTGTCGCAATGAGCATACCTGCAAGCCCTGTAAGAGCTGCACTTTTATAAAACAACTTATTTGCGGATTCGCTTTGATGTTCGGAATAATCTGGTAATGGATTATCAAGGTTACTTTCCAACCTAGATTGGTGCATTAGCGAAAATAGTGTTAGAGCATCGCCAAACTGATTTTGTTTGCAACATGAGTTTACAATTTCGAACAACTGATCTTGTATTTCGAGAGTATGATTAGCAATAAAGTATTCCTGCAGTGAGGTAAACTCTCTTAACAATGCAATATTTTCATTACTTTTCAAGAACTCAACCAGGGTTATATTGTTCATGAGGTGATTTATGAAATTATTATCCCCTAATAATTTAGACCATAAATGTTTATCTCGAACATCGAAATTGGTTAACAGCAGATTAAACCACAAGTTTTCTTGCACTGGCGCAGGTAATAAATGATAAATCGTTTGGTTGTTGATATTTACCTGTCGTATAATTAACCAACTCATATCAATGGATACGCCTTTTTTTAATTTATCTATATCCATTTCAATTTGCTGATTTATCAAATCCAGGGGTAAATGTTCGTTTAATAATTGTGGCCTATCCGTTATCGCTAAAAACCAAAAGATACCCGGTAGCAGGTTGTTATCTATCGATTGCATCGAAGCAATATTTAACAGGCAACTATCCTGCTCAACTAGCCATGATATAAATTCATGATTTCCTTCAGAAACTATAATATTATTAAAATGCAAATATTGTTGTAATGAACTGACTGTTGAACGGATTTTTATTATGGCTTCTGACTCCTTACTTAATGATTGTTGTTCTTCATAATCATAAACAATCACACTTTGATGCAATTTTTTTATACGATAGCCTTTAAACCAACGTTGCATTAGATCTGGATTTGTATTGAAAATTTCGGTTACTTTTCTTTTTTCAATAGGCAACCATTTTTGTTGTAGATCATAAATTTGTTCATCACTAAATTGAGCATCAGGATCCTGACATAGGATTTCAAATGCTTTGAAATACCGATTAGAATGTCTATCACTATTTTTATAGCAACCAGAACGCAAAGACTTTTTATCGTAAATTGCACAAAAAAATTCCAGAGAAATGTCTGATATGTAGTTAATCCAAAAAGCATCATTCCAGTGATAAAAATCCATTAACAATGCCGCATTAGTCGCCAGGAGGCTATGATCATACGTTTTTGATACATGGTATAAAGTATTCGATAAAATCGATACGTCTATTTCAGCAATATCTTCCATCTTGGGCGAATAGATAGTTGTGTGATCCGTTAACCGTGCGACAAATGCTTTATAATGGACGTGTTTACTTTTTAATTTTTCATTACGGTAAATATGTTCTTGATTATTTATATCTTTTTCAATAATCGTCTCTATGTCATAACCATTTAAACGATTTGTCTCTTCTGGTGAATTAAGAATATAGAGCAAAAAATCATGACTTTTCTCACAACCATATGTAATCTCATTGTGATCAAAATAAAATGGACGCTCGCTTTTAAAAAAACGTTCCAGTAGCTTGGGATACGCCAATAAGATATCAATAAGGTATCGTTGAACGTACAGAAACTGAAACTTATGGATACATTGCGAATTTACAACCTGAGTAGCAACATTTTGATCGTTTAACGCTAATTGATGCAACTCAAATATATCCAGAAGTTCTAATTGCGATAAACTATACTGACCATTTCCTGATTGTATTATTTGATAATTATCATATAACCGTTTCAATTGCTCATTGGATTCAAGCAGCAAATCAAATGCCTGACAGCTACCACGATCTTTCAAATGACGATCATATATTTCGTGCAAGCAAGTACCACTTACCATGGGATGCCCATATCTATATAAAAGATTTTTTGTAAGCTCATCACTACTGGCTATTAAAAGCAGTACGTTATAATCATTCTTTAGAAGTTTTACTACATCAACAGATAAAAAGAAAGAAGAATATAAAAACACTCTGGTTTCACTGCATGCCAATATTTGATAAGCAAAAGATGTGTGCTTCAAGGCCAAGCGCATGAGGTCATATTCAGAAAATCTTTTTAATTGAGCAATATTTTTTACCAGGGCTAAAGCCACAAACTCATGGTTCTCTGCTAAGTTAAATAATTCAGTATTACCCATATCCGCAGCTTTTATGCCTGCGCTAGCGATATCATTTGTATTGTTTCTTTGCACAATACTTGTACTTGCAGAAAGGTGGGTATGGCGAGTCGTGTTAAATATCATTGAGCCTTGCTCATCTTTTTGGCTATCCTGCTTTTCTTGCGAAGATGAAGATCTCGTTTGGACTAAGCGATGAGTAAGACTATCTATATCATATTGAGCTTTGGTTTCTTCATCCATTAGTATTTCATATGCTGCAGCCAGAATTTTAAATTGTTCCGGATCGCCATGTTTATCAGGATGGTGTTTTAATGCTAAATGGTAATAGGCTTTTTTTATTTCCTGAGTCGTTGCTTCAGAAGATAAGTTTAAAATGGCATAATAATCAATTTTTGCATCATAGGTTAACATGACTTACTCCACCACAAAATCAGCATAACGTCCTTTGAAATCTCTAATCTTCGTTGTGTCCGAGAAATACAAAATTCGTGTTGCAATTTTCTCAATAAAATACCGGTTATGGCTAACAAAAATCAGCGTTCCGGTATATGCCGCCAGTGCTTTAGCCAGCACTTCAATGGTTTCAATATCCATGTGATTAGTTGGCTCATCAAGAATCAAAACATTAGGTGATTCCAGAATCACTTTTGCCAATAACAATCGTGCGGACTCACCACCGCTCAGTGCCAGAATATCTTTGTCCACTTCGTCTTTAACAAATAACATCTGCCCCAGTACTTTACGAACTTGCTGCTCAGTACTACCGCTAGATAAATCGTTTAACCAGTTAAATGCACTGATGGATGTATTTAACTGTTCATGATGATCCTGTGAGAAATAACTGATGCGTACTTCGTTTCCCCAAGTTATATCACCTTCATCACGCTCAATCAAATCAATCAATATTTTGACTAAAGTGGATTTACCACGACCATTCACACCCATGATGGCCACTTTATCGCCGCGATTTATTTCCAGATTGAATTTTTTGAATAGTTGCTTGTCTTCATACGCTTTGCTCAACCCTTCAATTTTGCATGCCTGCTTGCCTGAAGGCCGCTTCGGGACAAAATTAAAGCTCGGGGCTATTCTGGATGAATTGACGAGATCAGGGATTTTAATTTTCTCAATCATCTTCATTCTTGATTTAGCTTGGCCTGCTTTAGACGCTTTGGCTTTGAACCGGTCAACAAATTTCTGCATGTGCGCGACTTTATCTTCCGCACTCTTTTTTTCCACCAGTTTTTGCTCTTGAACCAATTGTTTTTCCGACAAAAATCGTTCGTAATTGCCTCGATATTGCCTGATTTCGCCATAGTCCAAATCAAGAATGAAATCCGCCAGGTTATCAATAAATTCCTTATCATGGGAAATAAAGATAACCAATCCTTCAAATTCATGTTTCAAAAACTTTTCCAGCCATTGAATAGAGATAATGTCCAAATGGTTAGTTGGCTCATCCAGGAGCAGAATTGATGGATTTTGAAAGAGTGTTTGTGCGAGTAACACACGTAATTTATACCCGCCTGACAAACTTTTCAAAGGTTGTGTATGGTAGTCTACAGCAATACCCAACCCGGTTAATATGCGCTCAATATCAATCGGTGCATTGTAACCATTATAATGAAAAATGGTTTCTTCCAATTCTGCAAAACGGTAACCGGTCTTGTCATCCCACTCCTCCAATGCCAGCAAGCCTTCTTTTTCTTGCAATGCGTCCCATAATGCGGGCTTTCCCTGCATAACGATGTCAGCGACAGGCGTGTTTTCATAACGAAACTGATCTTGCTTCAACCAACCAATGGATGCATCTTTGGGAATGATAATTTCGCCATCACTTTTTTCTTCTTCACCCGTAATGAGTTTAAAAAACGTTGATTTACCACAACCGTTTGCACCCACCAACGCATAGGAGTTACCCGGAAGAAGATTTAAATTGACATCATAAAAAAGTAAATTATCGCCAAACGTCATTCCCAGCTGGTTTAATGTAATCATGCCGCACCTCATGGTTGTGCTAATTTTTAGCACATAGTATAACACATTAAACACCATCCTTGTCTTTTTTTTCAATTGGCTCTAAGATAAATGATATTATTTCCGTCGTACGAAAAACTAGGAGTCTGCATGACAAAAAAAACTGCTCAACTAAACATACCAGGACAGGCTCCAATTGATCTGCCAATGTACAGTCCGACACTAGGGAATGATGTGATTGATATTGGTCAACTCGGTTCGCATGATTTTTTTACCTACGATCCAGGATTTATGTCTACTGCGTCCTGTGAATCAAAAATCACCTATATTGATGGTGATAAAGGTATTCTGCTTTATCGAGGATATCCCATTGAACAATTGGCTGATAAAAAGGATTTTCTGGATATCTGTTATTTGCTATTGAATGGTGATTTGCCTGATGCCAAAGAAAAAATCGCATTTACCAGCTTAATTAACAACCATACCATGGTGCATCAACAAGTGTATCAATTTTTGAATGGTTTTCGACGAGACGCCCATCCCATGGCGATTATGGTGGGTATTGTGGGAGCATTATCTGCGTTTTATCATGACTCCATGGACTTGAACAAACAGGAAGATCGTTACACTTCATCCATTCGTCTCATAGCGAAAATGCCTACGATTGCGGCCATGAGTTATAAATACTCTGTTGGTCAACCTTATATGTATCCCCAAAACAGCATGTCGTATGCAGAAAATTTTCTACATATGATGTTTGGTATGCCTTCAGAAAAATATGTTCCAAACCCCATTATTGTCAGCGCGATGGATACAATTTTTACTCTTCATGCTGATCACGAACAAAATGCTTCAACCTCCACGGTACGTCTTGCAGGTTCTACAGGTGCTAATCCATTTGCGTGCATATCAGCAGGCATTAGCGCACTATGGGGTCCAGCACACGGTGGTGCCAACGAAGCCTGCCTGAACATGCTGCAAGAAATTGGTGATGTCAGCCAGATCGAACATTACATCAAACGCGCCAAAGATAAAAATGATTCATTTCGTTTAATGGGATTTGGCCATCGTGTTTACAAAAGTTATGACCCACGCGCCAAGGTCATGCGCGAAACCTGCCACAAAGTACTTAAAGCTGTTGGTGCGCAGAATGAACCCTTGTTCAAACTGGCAATGGAATTAGAGCGCATTGCATTGGAAGATCCTTATTTCATCGAGAAAAAACTATATCCAAACGTTGATTTTTACTCTGGACTGACCTTGAGCGCGATTGGGATCCCTACAAATATGTTCACTGTGATTTTTGCTTTGGCTCGTACTATAGGCTGGATGTCGCATTGGATGGAAATGGTAGCCTCCAACTCTAAAATTGGCAGACCACGCCAGCTTTATACTGGTGAAAAAGAACGGGATGTTGTTTGAGGTAGCTACTCGCTCCGCAGCAAGGAACGGCCACATTTGGCGCATCTTGGACGAAAATCTTACCGTTTTCCGAGCGTCAATATCACCCTCCGAGCAGTTACGTTTGAGGAACTGATACATGGATCGTGTCTTCGATGTTGTTATCATTGGTGGTGGGATTAATGGCTGCGGTTGCGCTGCTGATGCGGCTCTGCGAGGATTGTCTGTGCTGCTGGTTGAACAGGATGACCTGGCTTCGAAAACATCATCCAGCAGCAGCAAACTGATTCATGGTGGTTTACGGTATCTGGAATACCTTGATTTCAAACTGGTCAAAAAAGCCCTGAATGAACGTCAAATGCTATTAAAACTGGCACCCCATTTGGTCCATCCCTTACCCATCGTTCTTCCACACGAAAAAAACATGCGCCCAGCGTGGTTATTGCGTATTGGCCTCTTTCTGTATGACCACCTCAGTCGTATAAACAGACTGCCCAAAAGCACATTTATTCATCGTACAGCACATTCACCCTGGTTTACCCCGTTAGTGGATCGTTTAAATAAAGGATTTCTTTTCTACGATTGCGTGACCGATGATGCGCGTCTCACAATAGCCAGTGCATTGCAAGCCAAAGAACACGGCGCCACAATCATGACGCAAACCAGGCTAATCAAGGCAGAAACAAATGAAAATCTATGGCAGTTAACATTGCAGACCGCATCATCCAGTCCTTTCCAAGTAATGGCCAGAACAGTCATTAATGCTGCTGGACCCTGGGTTGAACCGGTGAATCAGTTATTACACATTCCGTTGCAACACACCATGTCGCTCATTAAGGGTAGCCATGTTGTGGTACACAAACTTTATGAAGGCGACCACGCTTATTTGTTGCAACATGATGATCAACGTGTTGTGTTCGTAATCCCCTACCACGGTCATACCATGATTGGCACTACAGATGTTCCTTTTACGGGTAAACTGGATGATGTTAGCATTGAAGCCAGCGAAATTGATTATTTATTTGCTTTGCTAGGCCGCTATTTCAATAAACAATTACATCAAAGCGACATCATCAACACATGGAGTGGTGTACGACCCTTGTTATCAGCCAAGGGTAAGCAGTCCTCCGCACTCAGCCGAGATTATACCTATCATTTCTCAAGCCACCCTGCTCCATCGATTACCATATACGGTGGAAAAATTACCACTTACCGCCAACTAGCTAATGACGCAATCAATCAATTACGCGCTGTATTTCCAGATCTATCAGACTCATCAACCAAAATCACCCCATTACCCGGCGCCATGTATGGATCGATGACATTCAAAGAATATCAACATCACGCAAGGGATAAATACTATTGGCTGGATGAAAACACCCTTCTCCGCTATCTGAACAGTTATGGCACCCGAACTGAAATATTATTGGATGGATGCAAGGACATGGCCGCTCTTGGATTCTGTTTCGCCGAGACGCTATATCAGGTTGAGGTGAATTATCTTATGCGTGAGGAGTGGGCTAAAACCTGTGAGGATATCCTGTGGCGACGGACAAAACTTGGGTTGAGAATGGATGCAGATGGTCAATATTTCCTGGCAAACTATATACTGGACTTCTAAATAACCATTTCTTATCCGCTTGGTTTTATTCATTTTTTATGTTGCCATTTGTGAGGT
>JABDAB010000019.1 GCA_013289415.1 Gammaproteobacteria bacterium | reverse complement strand
ATATTGCTGAAGGTTCAGGGGAATTCTCTACTAATGAAAAAAGCAGGTTTTATCGAATGGCAAAGCGATCTGCCACTGAAACTGCAGCAGTACTTGATGTATCCAAACGATTAAATATTATCCAGCAAGACCATTATCAGTTAGGCAGAGATCTACTGATTAGAATTGTTATGATGTTAACCAAAATGGCACAAAAAGCAGATTGATCGGACTCGGGCGGGCTCGGGCTCGGTCACGCGCTCGGGCCCGTATTAGATCGGTTTTTTGTCCAAAGTCCAGTTAGTTAGTTAGTCATTCATTATCTATCTTTAGTTTATTTGCTTCTTGATCTCTTCCGGTTTTTTTACCCAGCCAGCCTATATGATTGATGAGCTTCTTCTGACTATGGAGCACAAGATCTACATTTTTATTGCGTATTTTGACTGATATTAGGCTCTGCCAGCACTGCTTATGGTTCTGCGCCATGCTAATATAATTTCGATATTTGCTCTTTTCTAAGTAGGTCAAGAATGGTTCGTATTTGGCAAAATCTTGCCTATAGTTTCCAATTAGGCCATCAATACCACCACCTCTACTAAAAGGGGTGTTATCGCTGGTCATACCGTAATCATTAAAAACATGCACAAGGAAATCAAAGGAGATGTTTCTAAATTCATTCATTTTTTGTATTCTTTCAATCTTTTTTTTTGTCGCCTCTTATGTGAATTGCTATGCCGACAACAGTAGCTATTATGGGGACAACTATGCCTATTGCAGTAAGTAACGCTAGGTTGTTTTTTAAAAACTCAAGAAATACGTCCATAAGGTCTCAAATGAAATAAGTTCTAGTGAGCATGTCGGCAGTTGTTGTGATTTATTGAGATTGTTTATTTTCAAGTGCCCCATGAGTGCCCTTTTAGGAAACCCAAAGATCATTGTTGTTTTGTAACTTATCGATTTTATTGGTGCCCAGGGCCGGAATCGAACCGGCATGGTGTTACCACCGAGGGATTTTAAATCCCTTGCGTCTACCTGTTTCGCCACCTGGGCATGAAAATGGAGGCTGAGGCCGGAATCGGACCGGCGTACGCGGCTTTGCAGGCCGCTGCATGACCACTCTGCCACACAGCCATTGGAGCATTGATATAAAAAAAGCGACTTGCTGTCGCTTTGATTTGGAGCGGGAAACGAGGCTCGAACTCGCGACCCCAACCTTGGCAAGGTTGTGCTCTACCACTGAGCTATTCCCGCATGTCTTCGAGCTGGAATTCTACCGGATTTTAGAAACCTGTCAACAGCTTTATTCAAGTATTTTTTGTTAACTGAGGCCATGCGATCATGAGATAAACCACCATTGACCATATCGTCAAAATTGCCGCCAGGTACAACAAGATAAAGCCAATAACCCCCCAGATAGATGTCGCCGGGTGAAATGCTATCAATAAAATTAATGCCATCATCTGCATGCCCGTTTTGATTTTCCCAATATATCCAACAGCAACGCTTGCCCGACTACCTACCTCGGCCATCCATTCGCGTAATGCAGAAATTACAATTTCACGTCCTACAATAACTATCGCAGGCAGCACAATGTAATCGATATCTTTAGTCCCAACCAGTAGTAATAAGGTCGATGCAACAAGCAGTTTATCCGCCACAGGATCAAGAAACGCACCAAACGGCGAGATCTGCTTGAGCTTGCGTGCAAAATAGCCATCCAGCAAATCTGTTAAACATGCTAAAGCAAAAATCACCGCCGCTATGGTATGTGCTCCAGCAAACGGCATGTAAAAAATCCCAATAAAAACAGGAATGAGCACGATGCGCATCAGTGTTAACACATTAGGTAAATTGGTTAGTGTACTCACAAACATCACCTCTTAGGATAGCTCTAAATAATGCGCCAATTTTGTATAATCATCAAACACATCCAAGGCTCCGGCCTGGATCAGTTCAGTTCCGTGTTGGTGATAAAAATCAACTCCAATTGCGTCAACACCAGCGAGCATAGCCATTTCAATATCCGTCATAGAGTCACCAATCATCAAAGTTTCCGATGCATGCGCTCCAAACACATCCATGATTTCCTGAAGCATTTGTGGACAGGGTTTTGGCGGCGCTTGGCCCGCAGAGCGTGTCACTTTGAAAAACTCATCCAGCCGTGATTCCTGCAAAGCGCGTTTTAGTGATTGTGAGCCCCGGTTGGTTGCAATGGCTATATCCAAACCCACTTGCTGCATTTGTTGCACAATCTCTCTGGCGCCAGGAAAAAGATACTCATCCGAGGAAGTTGTGTACAACACTCGTTGCACTGACTGGAGCAATTGCTCTTGCTGATACAAGTTTAAATCAGGGAACAACTTTTTGATAGCCTTCACCAATCCCAGCATTACATAACGTCTGGCTTCCCGTACATCCAATTCACCTAACTGAAGGCGTCGCGCTTCTATAGCCAACGTACTCAAAACATGACCTAATGTATCGCCTAACGTTCCTTCCCAATCAAATACTACCAAGCGGTAGGGCTTCTTCATGGTGCGATCTACTCCTTATGACAGGCCCTTAGGAACCGTGCAATAATAACTTACACGATCCCTTAACATTTTTAATGTAGAACTAAATTTATCATCCAACTCGGCCTGAAACATCAGATCCTTACCGTTCAGATTAAATTGAATTGCCCGTGCATGCAAATAAAGACGTTGATTGGCTGATTCAAGTCCATCAATTGACACATCCTTGCCGTATTTCTGATCGCCTACAATAGGATGTCCAAGGTACGCACTGTGCACCCGAATCTGGTGCGTACGCCCGGTTTTTGGACGAGCCTCTACCCAACATGCCTGCTGATAGTTTTCAAGCAGCTTAAACCCTGTTTGAGATGGCTTGCCCTCTTTGTTTACGACCACGAATCGCTCACCAGACTTAAGTGTGTTTTTTTCAAGCGCCACATCTACAATAACTGACTTCTTACCCTGCCATGGATCTAAAAGCAATGCCCAATACGTCTTTGTCACAGTTCGCGCTTCCAGCAAAGCTTGAATGGATCGCAAGACACTGCGTTTTTTTGCCAGTAACAAACAGCCCGAGGTATCTTTATCCAGTCGATGAACCAGCTCCAAATAGGGCAAATCTGTCCGGGTTTTGCGTAACGCCTCGATCATACCCAGACTCAAACCACTACCACCATGCACCGCAATACCTGCTGGTTTATTCACCACCAATAAGTGATCATCTTCATAAATAACACATTCATGCAAACGCTGCGTGAGGCGCGCACCGACATGCACATCTTTCTCTTGCGACGTTCGAACCGGCGGAATACGTACCAGATCACCACAACACAAACGCGAAGATACTTTAGCCCGCTTTTTATTAACACGGACTTCACCTCCTCGAATAATACGATACACGTGGCTTTTGGGTACACCTTTGAGTATGCGTATTAAATAATTATCCAAACGCTGCCCGTCTTCTTCAGAAGTGATTTCTACATAATATACATCATTCATATTAAACCTATTTCCTACGTGTAGTTTTTTTGATAGAATCATTGAAGATCGGATAAAAACATGTCCGCGACAGAATTATAACGCATATTGCGAGTAAATAGTTTTTTGGGGTAGTAAAAAATTTAACGATACCATTATGAGGTATATACAACAAAACGCGCTTCCCTTAAGTTTATGATAGTTAAAGCAGCATCCCAAACCGGAGCCTAACTCATTCAGATACCCCGCATGCCAGACATACCATAGAAATTGGTATGCACCTCACAACAGGAAGGTAGCTTGCGCACGGTCTGTCTTTAATTTAGGTCATGCTTGGAAACGTACACAATGTAATGTTTCCAAAAAACAGATATCTCTCGTCCCCAAACTGCGATCATTCAGAGATCTGAATAATGCAAACCGACATACAAGAGATCTCGGCTTTATTATCTTTGCTTAAGTGTCTATAGCGCCCTTTACAGGGGGTTAACGATGGAAAAAATGCTAATAAATGCAACGCAAACTGAAGAGGTTCGTGTTGCACTGGTTAAAGATAATCATTTATATGATCTGGACATTGAGTGCCCGTCCGAAATTAAGAAAAAAGGAAATATATACAAGGCTGTTGTCACCCGTAGAGAGCCTAGCCTAGACGCTGTTTTTGTTGAGTACGGCTCCAAACGTCAGGGTTTTCTTCCACTGAAAGAAATTGCCCCGGAATATTTTAATAAACAGCAGGCAAGTGAAGGCAAAACATCCATTACAGCATTGATCCGCGAAGGTCAGGAGCTGTTGATTCAAGTTGACAAGGAAGAACGCGGCACGAAAGGCGCAGCACTCACAACGTTCATTACGTTAGCAGGCT
The DNA here is from genome assembly GCA_013289415.1 of Gammaproteobacteria bacterium. Taxonomy (GTDB): domain Bacteria; phylum Pseudomonadota; class Gammaproteobacteria; order Legionellales; family Legionellaceae; genus DDPF01. Next base: position 26,367 of record JABDAB010000019.1, on the reverse strand, counting down.
GCTATTTGGTTTTGATGCCCAACAGCCCCCGTTCGGGCGGAATATCTCGTCGTATTGAAGGCGATGACCGTGATGAGTTGAAAGAAACCCTCAACGCTCTGGAACTAAACGAGGACATGGGGCTCATCATCCGTACTGCCGGCGTAGGCAAAAGTCCAGATGAATTACAAGCTGACCTAGACATGTTATGCAATCAATGGCAAGCCATTAAGCACGCCTATACAACTCAACTGTCTCCATGCCTTATTCATCAGGAAGGCGATGTGATTATCCGTTCAATTCGCGACAATCTCCGCAAATCCATTGGTGAAATTATCATTGATGACCAGATTTCCTATGTCAAAGCCAGACAATATATTGAACAAGTCAAACCTGATTTTTTACCTAATTTAAAGTTATATAATAACAGCATTCCGCTGTTTAATTTTTACCAGATTGAAAGCCAGATTGAAACCGCTTACCAGCGCGAAGTATTACTGCCTTCCGGCGGTGCGCTGGTCATTGACAGAACAGAAGCCCTTGTGTCTATTGATATCAACTCTGCCAAGGCCACAAGCGGCGCTGATATTGAAGCCACTGCTCTGAACACCAATCTGGAAGCTGCAGACGAAATAGCCAGACAGTTACGTCTGCGTGATTTGGGTGGTCTTGTCGTAATTGATTTTATTGATATGGGTTCTAGCAAAAACCAGCGTGATGTGGAAAATCGACTGAAAGAAGCGCTGAAAGCAGATCGCGCCCGTATCCAGGTTGGTCGTATTTCCCGATTTGGTTTGCTTGAAATGTCACGCCAACGCCTGCGTCTTTCTCTAGGAGAAACAGAGCAGGAAGTGTGTCCGCGTTGCGAGGGCAGAGGTACTGTACGTAACATTCAATCCAATGGTTTATCCATCATTCGATTGATTGAAGAAGAAGCTTTAAAAGACAAAACAGCCGAAGTACATGTGCAACTTCCCGTTGATATGGCTACGTTCATCATGAATGAAAAGCGCGATTTTATTTTCAATATTGAAAAACGCCATGGCGTCCATGTTGTCGTTGTTGCTAACCCATACATGCAATCACCTCAGTATATAATCAGTCGGTTGAAGGAAGACAATGTTGGTAAAAACAAAAAGCCCAGTTACTCGCTGATTCAGCAGCCTGAGTTAGAACTCACTCGAACTGGACAACAAACTACCAAAATGGATGAGCCGGCCGTAAAATCGTACGACAGCCAGCAACCTTTCAAATCAAAAGAACCTGGATTTTTCGAACAATTATGGAACACTATAACCGGGAATAAAAATACGTCTGGAATGACCCGATCACTAGAAAGCAAACCAAAGCAACATGCTGGGTCTGCATCCAAATCTAGAGTTCAACAGTTTGATAAACGAAATTCTCCAAATCGTAAGCGGCATCCAAGTGCTAGTACTACCAGTACTAGCCAGCAACGTACTGTGTCGACAACAGCACGAAAAAAGCCAGCTTCAACAAATCCGCAACGAGGACGAGTGGTTCCAATTAAGCCTGAACAGGCTACTACCAAAAAGGCCGCTGTGGTGAAAGATCCCAATGGGAATGAGTGATATACTTAACATAACATATAGGGATATTATTATGAAAGAGAAAATCAAAAGTAGTGAAACAACTTATGAGAGCAATGGAGAATTTAAAATAGGTAGTCCAGTGCCCTCTTTGTCCTTCGTTGAAAGTTCAAAAACAACTTCTGTTTCCTTGTTCAACACCAAGAGCAGCGAGACTGAATATAGTCAAGATATGCATTCTTTGAGACTTAGTGATTTCGGCTCACATACATCTGCTAACTCTCCAGTTCAATCAACGGACAATTCAGCATTTACTTGGGCATTTTTTAATTCTCCAGCTACGATGACAATTGCAGGACTACTCTTATTAGCTGGTGGCCTTTTTACTCTGACAATGGGCGCTATCGTTAGTTCTGCTTCAATGATTACAGCAGGAGCTGTAATTGCCAGCGTTGGCGCATTATTAGGGATGTTCGGACAGTTTATTAATAAACCTGCGCTGGTAAATCAGTCAAAAATGAGTGATGAGGTTTTGGATAGTACTCTGAATTTGGTTTAACTCGGCAAAGCTATACTGCGCGCGACCATCAAATGTTTCACTCCCTAAGGAACTGCGCAATAATAACTTACACGATTGAGCGCCCAGATTGCTGTTAGCTTGCCCCGATCGGAGCTTCGAAAAAGCGCAGGTGTACTTGTTGTCCATCGAGCTTTTTCGGAAATCCGATCGGGGCAAGATGACGGCAAGATGGGATGTTCAATCGTGTAAGTTATTATTGCGCAGTTCCTAACGGTCATGGTTCAGTTTTCTTTTTATTTTTCATCATCTAATCCGGTTGCAATCGGATTTACCCCGATGTTTGCATTAACACCGCAATCATCTAACAGCTTTAATAAATTATTGCCTCTACGCGTTAATCGCTTGACGCAATACTCATCTAAATAGCTTTGTAAAATATAATAATAATCACGTAATGTCAGTATGCTCAAAATTTTTTCTGCTCGCTCAACATGGGATCTTTTACTATTATCACAGGATTGAAACAATACTGCTGCCAACATAGAGGCAAAACTGGCTTTACGTACAGGGTTTGCCAGGTAAAATCGTTGCACGCACTCATCCAGCGCACGGTCTTTATCCCATTCAACCCAAGCGTCATATACATGCATGGCCTCCTCAGGTGAAAAGTCATCCACCGTCGTCAAATGTTGCAGCGCATATGCTACTGGAACTACAGCCTGCACATTCGCCCAAGAACAATTACCGGCAATTTGTGGGCTGATGGGCATTTGAAGAACGGGTACCAAGCCCAATTGTTGATTAATCAACTCGTGAAAATAACGGCGACTTTGTTTTTTATATAGAAAATCCTGCAAAAAACTAACCGTTAACACTTCGGGATGGGTTATGCGGTAAATATTCACACTTCCTTCTTTAAGACTGTTTTCACCACGATCAATTTTAGCCCACCAGTTCTTGTAACGCACAAAACATAGTGCATGTCCTCGACTTGCTGCTGGCAAAATTAACACAGGAGATTGCATTAAACTAGCCAAACGACTGCGATGCTTATCTGTTAAGGTTACCTGGTGTTGGAAAGACAATAATTCGTCTGCTACAGTAAAGGCATCCATCACCTCGTGTAAGCTAGCAAAATATTGCCTAAAACGTCTTGTAGAGAAACTGCTGGTAAAGCGTCGAAGGGAATCGTTAATCATGGCTACCGTGAATTCAAGAATAAAACCCTCATAATCCAGTTCAATAAATTCACCTTGTGTTGTGACGATATCCACATCCCCCCGTAATTCAAAGCGATGCCCCAGCAATTTGGCGGAAATAAAATCCAGCGCAAAATCAAGCTTGGCTCCATATTGATAAAGGATATTTTTCAAAGGGCCTTGGGCACGCAATACTGGATAAACGAGAACAGACAAACCAGATCGTGTATATGCATTTGGATCAGCGCCCTCGTTGAGTAACAAACGAACGAGATCCATATCAGCATTATCAACCGCCCAATGCAAGGCCGTTCGCCCGGTTACATCAGGTTTGTTTACATCCACGCCTCGTGCAATGAGCAACTCCGCAATGTGCACCTGACGAGTGATAGCGGTTTCAATCAGCGGAGTAAACCCATATTCATCAATATCATCCAGCGTCTCACCTGAACGAAGGTAAAGCTCAAAGTCAGGCACACGACAACTGATGATGTCATTGGCTATAGTCATTTAAATCATCCTCAGCCCTTATGGGCAAATATCTGATTTCGGCAAGTGAGTGGCTCGGATACCTACAACTTAATACCCGTTAATAAGGACCTTGTGGTTTGGGTGCGTTTGTAAATTTAGGCGCATTACCCAGCCTTAACTGTTTTTCCATTTCCTGTTGTTGACGTTCATTGTCAAACTCCCGCCCTGCTTCCGGATTCATGGATGGCGCGGGGTTTAAATTGGTATCAACACCATCAAATCTCTGACTGTCGAGCCACGGATTTTGTAAAATACTATTTTGCAATTCCCCTTCTGGCGCAGGCTGTTGCTGATGTTCTGGATTGTGTTCGCGCGCGTGAACCTTGGCAAGACGGCGGTGCCCATCTTGCTCAGCCAACCGTCGAGCACGATCCATACCGTCCGTATCATCAACCAGATAAGACTTCCGTGATCCAGTCGGACGACCCAGCTTTGCCACCACAGAGAAAACAATACGGCTTCTCAATGGCAAGCCAGAGCCTACATGTTGTATATGAAGAAATTGATCAACTTGTCCTAATGTTCGTGGAGCCATTTCAACATGGATAGTACTACTGGCTTTCGGCGCCAGAACCATGCCTTTATTACAAGTTCCACCAGCGATGCGTAATCGAGTGTCACCGCCGGGGGTGAACCCGATAGACTGAATGGTTACAGGATGACTACTAACATTTCTTAACGTGTAAGTTTGAATCAATGCTCGTCCACCCAGGACCATATTCGTCCAGGTTGGATTAAGTGGCACCCAAACTAAGGGACCCGGTGTATTGATGGTGATATTTTTTTTCATCTTCATATTAATAGTATATGATATAAATAGTCTTTCTGCATATTTCCCTCACTTTAAAAGTCCTTTAATTGCGCATAGATTGCAAAATCATGATACAATTTATCTTTATTATTTTTATTAGAAACCATATCCGATGCCAAATACAAATACAAATACAATTAAAGAAATACCGAACATACAATCTGCTTTAAATAAAATCAGTTATAATGCTTGGGTTTTTTTTGATCTTGATAATACAGTCATGGAATCAACACTCAATTTGGGTGGTGATCAGTGGTTTTCTCATTTAATGAAATATACTCCCCAACCCTCTCAACGGTATGTTTTTACACTATATTATGCTCTCCAATCACATATTAAAATGCAAGCTTCTGAACCAAAAATCGCCTTGATTATAAAAGCATTACAAGATATCGGTATACCAGTTTTTGCATTAACTGCTCGAGATGAACAAATTCTAGAACCAACCATTAAACAACTTCTACATATTGGAGTTGATTTTTCCATAAACAAAAATGAAGTGACTCAAGATACTCAATATCGCTCTGGAATTATCTGTTGCAATGGTCAAAACAAAGGTGATGCAATCACTCGTTTTTTAAACACATGCAATAAAAAACCATCTGATATCGTCATGTTTGATGACAAAAACCCACATTTGGTGCATATTCAAACTGCCACAAAAGAAATGAACATCAATTTTTTTGGTTTTCGGTATGGTTTCCTAGATGCTAAAGTCGCTCAATTCGATATTGTTACAGCCTATAAAGAATTAGACCAAATTAAAAACCAACTTCCGTTAAATGTTCAATTAGTAGCTGATATACTAAAATTAAATTCAACTTTAAACGTTGCTACCATCAATAAAATATTAAATATGCCTGCATATGAATCCAATATAAACCTTAGTATTGATCAGTTTAATGTGTCGCAATACTCAAAGGAGTCTATAAAGGTTTTAAACCGGAGCCGCACCGCACCGAAACAATTGGTCGTACCTCTTGAACATCAATTGTTTGCTCGCCGGTTTGAAGAAAAAATTAAAGATGGAACGTTTTTAGGAGAGCCCTCTAATCTAGAAAGAAGCATCGAAGTTGAACAGTTTAAACGAGTGCGTCGCATGTCGCTATTTCATTATAATCAAGGGGCTACTCATTTAGAACCCAGCAAGTCTGCGCTTCAACGAACTGAAAAAGCAGCCCAATGTTTTTTTCAATTAGCACATCAAGAGCTCACAGAAAACCAAAAACAATTTCCTCTTGCAAATTATAATAAATGCTTGGGAATGGTTGCGTTACCCAAGAAAGAATTGGTTATCCTTGCCATATCTCAAGATAAAAAACCTGAGCAGGATAAAGCTCTACGAGCAGAGATGGTTTCATTCCTTGAAAAAATCAACTTACTTTCAAAGAAAGCTCAACTTGGATGGACCTTTGCTTTAGCACAAATTCCTACACCATCAGAATATTTAATGCCACGTACATTATCAAAAGATAATCAATTCCCGGCATCAAAAGAACAAATTGAGCCACACACTCGATGCATTGAAGTAGCACTGATGGTTGCATTAAATAAAATGGGACGATTCGGAGCGGTTAACCCCGCAGATCTCGGTGTATTGGCTCTTGGTGGAAGCCTTTGGGCAAACCCCAAAAACAATAGTGATGAGATCAATCACAGTGATGCGATCAATCACTTTGAAGGCACAAAACGAAATGTAAAATATGTGATTAAAGATCCCATCGAAGTTAAGCTGAACAACGACCAATCAGGATGGGTAGATATTTGGGAGCCCTGCGAATGTCATTGCGCGATTTACAGGCATCAAATGGCTGCGATTGCCGCCAGTGGTGGCCCTGCAACAAGCTTTGCAGAGCCTTGTCTGGAGCAGAACATACGGCTCAAGTTCTAAGGGGGCTAGACATCAACTCAAATATTCTTTCCACAAGATTTCTGCGATCTGCACAGCATTGGTCGCAGCACCTTTACGAATATTGTCGGCAACAACCCACATATTCAATCCACAAGGGTGTGAAATATCCTGTCGTATACGGCCAACAAATACCTCATCATGCCCGGTAGCATTTTGAAGTGGCGTTGGATATTTTAATTTGGCTGGATCATCAACCACTTTAACACCCGGCGCTTTGGACAATAATTTTCGCGCTTGCACAGCACTTAATGGCGCTTTTAATTCCAGATGAATCGCCTCTGAATGACCGTACAAAACCGGAACTCTAACAGCCGTAGGGTTAACCATGATGCTGTCATCTTCAAAAATTTTATGCGTTTCCCAAACCATTTTCATTTCTTCACGTGTATAGCCATTTTCCTGGAATTCATCAATATGAGGCAACACGTTAAACGCAATTTGCTGGGGATAAACCGCTGATTTGGCAGGTCTGCCATTCAATAGTTCACCCATTTGAGTAATCAACTCACTGATGGCTTCTTTGCCAGTACCAGAGACTGCTTGATAGGTCGCAACATTAATACGTGTGATTCCCACGGCATCATGCAACGGTTTGAGAGCGACCACCATTTGAATTGTTGAACAATTCGGATTCGCGATAATGCGACGTTTGGTGTAATCGGCAACCCGCTCTGGATTAACCTCTGGCACCACTAATGGCACATCATCATCGTAACGAAAGCAGGATGTATTATCGATGACAATGCACCCTGCCGCAGTTGCGATGGGGACATATTGTTCAGAGATAGGGCCGCCGGCTGAAAAGAAAGCAATATCCACCTGGCTAAAATCAAATGCATCCAATTCCTCAACATCCCACTGTTTGTTGCAAAAACGCACTGTTTTACCAAGAGAGCGCTCGCTAGCCAAAGGATAAAGATTAGCTACCGGGAATTTACGCTCTTCCAATACCGTGAGCATAGTCTCGCCTACGGCGCCAGTTACTCCAACAATCGCTATGTTTAATTTTTCTTTCATTTTGTACCTCTTTTAAACTTCAATGATTTTGTGCCTTATCCTGTAAAAACAAATCCATCAGAACCAAAGCCATCATGGCCTCAGCAATAGGCACTGCACGAATACCTACACAGGGATCATGGCGACCTTTAGTCACCACCACAATGTCTTCACCCTGTGTGTTAATGCTTTTACCCGGCGTCACAATACTGGATGTTGGCTTCAAGGCAATACTTACGTCGAGAGTTTGGCCTGTAGAAATGCCACCCAATACCCCTCCTGAGTGATTACTTAAAAATCCAGTCGCCGACATTTCATCGCGATGTTCACTACCCAATTGTGAAACAGCTGCAAATCCCGCACCGATTTCAACCGCTTTCACCGCATTAATAGACATCATGGCAGATGCCAACAGAGCATCCAGTTTATCAAACACAGGCGACCCCAACCCAATTGGAACGCCCGTGGCCATTACACCCACACGAGCCCCAACCGAATCACCCTGTCGACGAAGATCAACAATCAAATCAGCTAACGCGGTAATCTGATGGCTGTTCGGACAAAAAAACGGGTTATTATTGATTTCAGCGGCATTGTCAAATGAGACCACAATAGAACCCATTTGCTGCAAAAATCCAGTAATTTCCAAATTTAAATTACGTTGCAAATACAAACGGGCAATTGCACCCGCTGCAACCCGTGCGGCGGTTTCCCGAGCAGAGGAACGCCCACCCCCTCGGTAATCACGATGGCCGTACTTATGATGGTATGTAAAATCCGCATGCCCGGGACGAAAAATTTCTTTTATATCCTCATAATCGCTACTGCGTTGATCTGTGTTTTGAATGAATAAAGCAATCGGGGCTCCTGTGGTCTTTCCTTCAAAAACACCAGAAAGAATTTGCACGCGATCATCTTCGCGCCGCTGGGTCGTGTATTTTGACTGCCCGGGTTTACGTTTATCCAAAAACGGTTGAATATCACTTTCATCCAGCGCCATGCCGGGAGGACAACCATCGACCACACAGCCCATTGCAGGACCATGACTTTCTCCAAAGGTAGTAACGGTAAATAATTTTCCAAACGTATTTCCGCTCATATAAAGATCCCCTTAGAGTTTTTTCGTTCCAAAATATTGGTTAATTTGTTGGGAGGTCAGTAAAAAGATACCTTGCCCACCATGTTCAAAGTCAAGCCAGGTAAACGGTACATCAGGATAGGCATCCATCAATGCCTGTTCACTATTACCCACTTCAACAACCAAAATACCTTCTTTAGTTAAATAATTGTGTGCTTGACGAAGAATTTTTTCCACAATGGCCAGACCATTATTTCCCGTTTCCAATGCCAATACAGGCTCATGTCGATATTCATTGGGCAAGGTTTGCATTTCATCCGACCCTACATAAGGAGGATTACTGACAATAATGTCATACTGCATATCTGGAACGGTATCAAAACAATCCGACTTAAACAAGGTCAGTTGATCTGCCACACCATGTCGCTGACGATTTATTTCTGCAACCGCCAGCGCTTCCGGCGAAATATCCACTGCATGTACCCGCGCTTCCGGGAATGCGTGGCAGCAGGCAATTGCAATGCATCCGCCACCGGTACATAAATCCAGTACTCGTTTGATATTATCACCATCAATCCATGGGGAAAAATGATGGTTGATCAACTCGGCAATGGGCGAACGAGGAATCAGCACTCGCTCATCAACATAAAACATTAAACCACAAAACCAGGCTTCATGCGTTAAATAAGGCACAGGCACACGATCCACAATCCTCTTTTCCAGATTCTGACACAGCAACGCTTTTTCATCTTTGGTCAAATGAGCCTGTAACAACAATGGATCCACATCCATAGGTAAAAACAAACTACCCAACACTAATGCTAATATATCGTCCCAAGCATTATCTGTACCATGACCATAATGCAATGGCGCGGCATTTGCGCGCGAAAAACCAAATCGTAAGAAATCAATAATAGATTGAAAATCCCGTGTAGCAACTGCGTATGTATCGGCCATGACGGCTCCAGGATAATAGGTGTAAAGCGCAAATTATATGCTAATTTGGGTGAAATGTCCCCGGAATTTGATTAGTAACGAATTTGACCTATAGTTAAATAATGGAATACCAAATCAAAGAGAATAAAATGTCGAAATATCACGAACTAAATTTGAAAACAGGTGAGATAACTGAGAAAGAAGGGGGTAATTTTGTAGTGCCTCCAAATATTGACTGAGACGACATAATAGAAAATTCGCTGAATAGTGCTTTTGGCGAGAATCAATCTGTGCGTTATGGAAAAGGTGTCTATACTCAGCCATTATATAATCCTTTAGGAGATAGTTTTGCCAAAGATATGTACATGGTAGTGATGCAGCCGGTAAGTCTGGCTATTTCCAGTGCCATAATTACAGCCTTTGGTCTTGTTAAGGCAGGGTTTAATATTCTTCCAGCACTAACTGATAGTGAAAATAGCGAGCTTCTATTCTCAATGCATATCGCATTAATAGGCGTTGGTATCGGATTACTTGTACTAGTGGCTCCTTTTGCCCGGATGTACAATATTGCCACACGAGTTTTTGCTCAGGCAGCCGATCCAACGCAAAAAGTCGAGACTAATACAGGTGATTATCCAACACCTTCTGAAATAGTCAAAATAGGTAAGGAAGTAGCAGAGGGTAATCCTCAGTCATATAAAAAATTGGATACGATGGTGGATAGCTTACAGTCTACTTTAAATATCGATCACTTTGTGCCCCCAAAGGAGCCACCAACTGCCTCTGAAGTATACAAGAAAAGAAAACCTGCTCCACCAGATCCAACTACACCCGCACCGTCCGAAGCACCTCCTGAATGGAGGAAATGATATTTTATAAGCTTTGGACAAGCTACAGGCGTGTTTTTGCATGTGGCTTTGTCTAAACTTCAATTTGTTATATATTACTCTTATTCCACGTTATGTCTGCGAATTAATGGCGATCTCCGACGAAGACAAAGCACTGTTTAACGAAACCATGAAAAGCGTTAAACCTCTGCGCAATACAACACAACGCGAGCCCAAACCCCCTGTCGCGGCAAAACCCGTTCGTCGAAAACCAGATCTCGTTGAAACACTCCAGCCCTGGCGGGAAAACAACGAGAAGCTTAGCACAGGCAACCCACCATCAGATTATTACCTGTCCAATCATTACCCCGAAATAGTCAGCCCCACAACCACACTTGTCTACTGCAGCCATGACATGCCACGCAAACGTCTGCGCGAGTTAAAGAATGGGGAGATTCGTTGGGAAGGACGCCTTGATCTCCATGGTTTAAGACCGGATGCCGCCCGAGAGGCTTTATGTGATTTTATAGACAAACAATGCCGCACTGGCCATCGCTGTCTGTTAATTGTTCATGGAAAAGGCGGTCGACATAATGAGGAGCCAATTTTAAAAAATCATGTTAATCACTGGTTGCAACAATTACCTCAAGTACTCGCATTTCACAGCGCAATACCACGTGATGGCGGAAGTGGTGCTGTTTATGTGTTGCTCAAACGGCAGAGAGACGCGTTGTGATAAACACTACAAACCACATTGAACCGATATATGAAGAACTTGCCGAATTCAATGTGGACGCTCTGATCAAGCTGTTTTCAGATAAAAAAGACTTGATGGTATTAACCAGCTCCATGCAAATGGAAGGCTATGGGAAATATTCTTTCATTTGTTTTGATTCGTTTTGGTCTTTTTCATGCAAGGGCGAACTTAAGCAGGAGCCGTTTGATATTATCAATGACAAATTGAATGAATATAAGATTAAAAAAATCGCTTGCCTCCCTCCTTTGCAAGGGGGAGCGGTTGGGTATTTTGGGTATGAGGCCAGTCATTATCTCGAGCAGCTGCCCTTTATAGTGGATAACATAAAACTGCCTGATATTTATTTGAATTTTTATAGCAGTGTTATTTCTATTGATCATGTCACAAATCAGTGTTGGATTGTGGCCACGGGGTTTCCTGAGAAGTCTGAACGTGCGCGAGTGAAGAAGGCGCAGGATGACATAATCGCCATAAAAAATAAATGTAGGTTGGGCCTTGGCCCAACAACAGCATCACACAGAGACCATTGTTGGGCCAAGGCTCAACCTACATCAAATTTTGATCGTGCATCATATATCAATGCCGTCAACGTCACAAAAGAATATATTTTAAACGGCGATATTTTTGAGGCAAATATATCACAGCAATTTAGCGCTACATTACCAGACGATACCAATCCGCTGGATCTCTATTTTAACCTGATGACAATAAACCCCGCTCCGTTCAGTGCGTTCATAACCCTGCCGGATCATGGTTATATTATTTCAGCCTCCCCTGAACGATTCATCAAATTGACTGACCAGTTAGTCGAAACTTGCCCAATCAAGGGAACCAGAAAGCGATCCGACGATCCACAGGAAGACAATCGCCTAGCCGCCGAACTGTTAATGAGTGAGAAAGATCATGCTGAAAACGTCATGATTGTTGATTTAATGCGTAATGACCTCTCTCGCGTTTGTCAGTCTGTAAACGTTGAAGAGTTATCCGCGTTAAAAAGTTTTGAAACGGTTCATCATTTGGTGTCCAAAGTAACCGGAATATTAAAAAACAACCTGAACACAATCGATCTGCTTAAGGCCACCTTCCCCCCAGGATCAGTCACAGGCGCGCCTAAAATTCGATCCATGGAAATCATCAGCGAACTGGAGAAACAGGCCCGAGGTCCCTATTGTGGATGCTTGGGGTACCTGAGTTTCACTGGCGACATGGATATGTCAGTCATCATTCGAACCTATTTTATAAATAAAAACAACCTGTTTTTCAGTGCTGGTGGTGCCATTGTCCTGGATTCTGATCCGGAAGACGAATATCAGGAGAGTTTAACCAAAGCTCAGGCGCTGATTAAGGCATTAGGGATCTCCAAATGATTCTGATATTAGACAACTACGATTCATTCGTTTTTAATTTATCAAGGTATGTTGAAGAACTCGGGCATGAAGTCATGGTCGTTAGAAATAACAAAATAACGATTCAGGGCATTCATGCATTACACCCAACACACATTATCATATCACCCGGTCCTCGCGGGCCCACTGATGCTGGAATTTCCATAGCTCTTGTGAAGGAGTTTGCCGGGAAAATTCCCATTTTAGGCGTATGCCTGGGGCATCAAGTCATAGGTCACGTGTTTAACGGCCACATTGCCAGGGCCAAGGAGCCCATGCATGGTAAATCATGTTTAATTCAGCATGACGGGCAAGGCATTTTTCACGATATACCCAATCCTTTACGCGTGGGTCGATATCATTCCCTGATTGTTTTGGATGAAGGACTAAGCAAAGACATCACAGTCACATCGCGATCAGCTGCGGGTGAAATCATGTCTTTTTCCAATGAAAAATTAAAAATTTTTGGGGTTCAGTTTCATCCGGAATCTGTGTTGACAGAACATGGTCATGAATTAATAAGTAACTTTATTAGGGAGGTAACTGGACTTTGGACAAAAAACCGATCTAATACGGGCCCGAGCGCGTGACCGAGCCCGTATTAGATCGGTTTTTTGTCCAAAGTCCAGTTTATTAGAGTATCCCCATCACTTCGGTAATTAGCCGATAAATATCTTTCAAAACGATTTCATTGCATCGCATTAACGGCCCCACAAGCAAACGAGTATTATCAATTGCGCGAAGTTGATCAATCAATAAGTCAGAATCTTTTTCCAGTTTATCTTGAGCCTGTATTCTGAATCGTAAAGGTTGGGCGTTTTCTATCAACTGGGTCGTGAGCGGAACAATTAGCGTTGATGGATGTTGAATATCCAGCAATGTTTGATTTTGTAAAATTAGTACGGGTCGGGTTTTACCTGGCTCAGTACCCTTGGTCGGATTGAGATTCGCTAACCATATTTCGCCGTGGTTAATTATCTTCATCATGTTCAATATCACTAAACTCCCTGTTAATGCGCATACTTTCCTCCCTGACTCGCAAACTGGCCTGAATAAGCTTTTCCTTGCGTTCATTTTTATTGATTTCTTCATTCATATGTTCAATTGCCTTCCGTATATATTCAGCTCGCTGCATATGCAAAAATTGTGCCATATGATCCAGCTGATGAAGCAACTGCTCAGGCAATCGAATAGATATAACAGACATAATCCGTCCCCCTCTTCATAAACGTAATTCATGTTGTATTACAATATTGTAGTTGAGTTATGGGTAAAGATCAATGTAAAGATGTCGGATTAATTGCAAAAATAACAATCACTATGTATAATGTATGGAATTATTAGGCATTTTGGTTTTTAGTATGAAAAATGAACTATCATTTTGCGAACCAAGTTTTCGACACGATTAGTAACCCTTAAGAATATACACGGAGAGATTAATAATGTTAGTACTGTGGAACATCAGAATGACTGAAGGTCTACAAGCCTTCATCGCGGAATTAACCAGTGAAAACATTAATCTCGTAGATGAGAATGGCTTTTCATTACTTCATTTTGCTGTGCTACATAAGGATTCAGTCGTTGTTAATATTTTATTAGCCGATAAGCACCTCAATTTAAATCAGCTAGCATATGGCCATATCCAGCCGCTCTATATTGCAAAACTTTTGAATTGGGATCACGATGTCGTTCAAAAAATTGCAGCAAAAGCAAGCAAGCTCTATGAACCATCGGTTTATTGTGGGGCCGGTGAATTAGAAAATGCGATTATTGCTAAAAATGTCGCGTACGTTAACATGGTATTTCAAAATAAAAGCGCCAATCGTTGGAGTTTTAATGAAATACCCCCACTGCATGCCGCAGTTTACCATTTCAACAAAGAGATTTTACAAAAACTGTGTGAGCAATGGCCTGAAAAAGTCGATCAACTCAGTGATAGAGGAACAACGCCTCTTTGGGAGGCTTTTTACGGTGGTAATGTCGATGCTATAAACATTTTACTGGCGCATGGGGCTAATCTCACGCTCATGCAAGAGTGCCGAGATCGGCATGGTTATACACTATTACATCGAGCAGTACTCGATGTGAAAACGCCGGCTATTGAGCTCATCTTAAAGCATTATTCCAAAAGTGATATCAGTGTGACAACGCCTAAAGAAGTTAATGCGCTATACATCGCAAAATTACTAAATTACGAATCTCGTGAATCACTTCGCGATGTATTTAAAAAAATAAACGATCAAACCGTTGCTGAGGATTACCGCGAAACTGCTATGGCGGATAGCTATCCTTGGGAATATGCTATCAGGACTGGGAACGAAGCACTGATAGACGAGTTGTTGAAGAGTAAAAGCGATTACATATCGAGCCTCGATGTTGATACTTTACCATTGCTACATCTTGCGGTTCGACATACGCATGAAAATAATAAATCTATTTTAAACAAAATATGTCAATATAATTCTGAAAAAATTAATCAATACGATAGTAAACAAAGAACACCGCTTTACTTAGCAGTTGATCTTAATAATACAGTGGCTGTAGACATTTTACTAAATCACAACGCGGACCTCACTATAACAAATAATAGTGAATGGACGCCGCTTTTTGCTGCTGTCAGGAAGGGTGCTTTATCTACTGTAGAAAGATTATTAGCTGATACTCGAACGAATCCTGACTTTAAACACCCGACAGGGAGCATGGCAATTCATTTAGCAGCATGTGGCGGACACATAGACGTTGTTAAACGGTTGTTACAAAACTTGAGTTTCGAGGAAAAAGAGAAGCTGATTAATAATGGTGATTGTAAGGGTATTTCTGCTTTTCATACGGCTGTTTATAGTAAAAATAAGGCGCTTATGGAATATCTGTTGACTAATGGCGCTAATGTTAATGCTGTGTCGCTAAACGGCATGACAGCTTTGTATATCGCAAGCAATTTAAATCAAGCAGCAATGGTTGAGAGTTTAGTCATAAATCATCATGCAAATACAAGAATGGCACATAACAATCGCACACCACTTCATGTGGCCGCAACGGAAGGTTTTAGAGAAATCGTTGATTTATTACTGCCCTATAGTGATATTTCTCAAGAATTTAATGCTTTGTATTTCGCTTGTCAAAATGGCCATATCGATGTTGCTAACTTACTGATTCAAAAAGGTGCTCCCATGACAGGGCATCTCAGTATAGAATCCCTCAATCTTGACAATACCTTATTGCATATCGCAGTAATGGGAAATCATTTTGATCTTGTTTCAAGCCTATTATCTGCATTACTCGAAGATCCTCATGAACTAAACAAACAGAATATAATTGGCGACACACCTCTTCATATCGCTTGCAAAAAAGGGAATCTTAATATAGTTAATCTTATTCTACAGTATAAAGCAGATCTCAATGTTAAAAACTTTAAAGACTACACACCATTGCATATAGCTGTTGAAAATAAGCATCTGTCCATTATAAAAGTACTACTAAGATCCAATCCAGGTTTAATTGAAAGTTATGGTACATCAATTTTAACAGATGCCATTTTGAACAACCAGGGAGATCTGGTTCAGTGCTATCTGGAATGCGGCATAGACCCTTTTATTGCAGGCTCCATTGAGCCTAACAAAATACCAGTTAATATTTTTAAATATTTAAAACACAGTATTCAAGCGATCATAGGTCCATTTGTTATTAAACTTCATGATAACTTACGTTGGCTACGATATATTAACTCTGATAGTATTTTTTATCCTCAAATTGCAGTAATGGAAAAGGTTAGTCGATGGCACCCGGTACGCTTTGAGTCAGCTACAAATATCAAAGCTTACGATCCGAAAAAAAAGACTTATTGCCATTTAGTTAATGAAAAAACCCAAATTCATTATTCGTCCTGGGAACAACAAAACAAGGCAGGTTCTTCCCATGCATCAAGCAGCATGAATAATCTGGAATTAAGCGCGGTTGAACAAGAACTAATTGATGAATCCATGGGGTATAAACTTCAATTGATGTCATCCCTGGATGAAGGCCGAACTAACGCAGAATATGGTGTCATTTATGTAGCGGATGGGTATCAACTCGAATCATGGACAACACTCACTCAGATGCACGATAACGTCGTTTATATCAATGAGCAAGCCAAAACTTATCGTGTGAAAGGCATGAAGCAAGACAAATCCTTACCTGACGAGATTGATACAACTAATTTAACAGAAAAAATCAAGGATTTGGTATTTACAAAAACGGTCTTAACGATCGCATGTAACGCAGGTGCTATTCGTTCAAACAGTCCTAAAACCTATTATATGAAAAATATGGAACAAGAAGCATGCTTTTCATATTATATTAATTTAAATGCTTTAGAAGAACTACTCAGTATACAAGTCGAGCTCTTTGAAAAAAACTCAACCAATCTGGTAGATGAACAAAAGAAGTTGGTTAACTTAACATTTATGGTCGTAGCCCAGACAGCAAAGGCTGGCCATAGTCGTTCTTTTCAGCTTGCAAGAGCACCAACTTTTTGGTCTATTTTGTTAGATAACAACACAGTTATTAATCATTTTGAAAGTCTGGCTGTTAAGCATAATTTAAACGACTACATTAGGGACATGGTAGTGTATGGACCTGACTATGGACAGGGAAGCCTCAATCCAGGTGGAATGTTTAAAAGTTGGTCCAATCATATGGAGCGTAATACTTTTGAATCTGGAGAGCGTTATTGTGCTACGTTAAGGTGTTTTGCTGAAAATATTAATGTCGAAGTAGACACCAGCCAACAGAGCCGTTTATGCTTTGATCAAGCACTTAAAATCCTAAGAAACCAGTTGCTCTCGATCATTACATTTAAAGATTTGGCCTTAAAAAAAGAAAACATTTCATTTGCCAGGATATACCGTTATGTTATGGATGTTATTCACGCAGAAATATCTGATCTACTAGGAAGAGAGGCGGCTGATGCTATTCAATATCAAGGCGTTCCAAGTCACCTCATGTTCGGTGAGCTGTCTGACATGGCAACTGAGTATAAAATTGCAGGGCTGTCACCGTTACCCTTAAGTTATGAGTTCGAACTCGATGAGTTAAGAAATATAAATGATCCAAATAAACCACACATAATTTATTTATTGAAGGGAGGAGCGTATGGTGTACAAGATTTTTTTAACAAAAAAAACAATCATTACGGACTACTTGAAAACAGAATGCCGGGCATGCCCTCTTTTAATACACTGAGGGGAAATCCTCATTTACTTCAAGATCCTGATTTACAAAGTAAGATTTTGGAAATAGCTTTTAAAGATGGTTTCATCCCTTGGCAGCCTGGTTTCGAGGCGTTAGGTGGTTTCATTTATTTATCCAGGGATCTGGAAACGTATTTTGTGAACGGCATGTCAAAACCAATGTCTTTATCAAAAGCGGTCAATGTAGCTGATTTAGATAACAAGTTACGAGCGTTTAATATTAAAAAGATTCCATTCACCATCACATTAAGTGCCGATCATACGCTGACGCCTCAAAGTGTAGAATCATTAATTCTTTCTCAAGAAGATGTAATACGTGTCGATCAATTATATCTTGCCATCACAAATCCTGCGGCGCTAGTCGAGCAATTATATCATGATGTCACAAATGCTGCGGAGCTCAAAAATACAGTAGCAGACAAGTTGCACTCATTAATGACGGTTATCATAAACTTGGATGAAAGCGCGCACATCATCACAGCATTGCGTATTTTGTGCAGAAGTAATCCAATCCTTCTCGAGCAAACATCATTAGAAAACAGCTTGGACTTCTTGCGAGAGGCATGGAAGGATGCATCATTGAAATTATTATCTCGAAAAAGAAGCAATACTGATGTTTCTCAAGATGAGCAAGCGTTATTATCATCGGACTCGGATTTTAATAAGCTAAACATTTGTGACAGCAGATTATTTAGTCCAAAAAGGATCCAGGTTGATGCTTCTCAAGCAGAGGTTACGCCAGATCAACATATAAAAAGATTGAAATGATCGCCAAACTCCCTTACTATTTGCACAAAATATTTCATTGTGTAGGACCATGACTAAACAAGCTATCATATTAGGAATTGCCGGCCCGTCAGCTTCCGGCAAAAGTTTATTAGCCAACACGATCGTCAATGAGCTGGGTTCAGATCAAGTGGTGGTGATTTCAGAAGACGCGTACTACAAAGACAATAGCCATTTGGCCTTTGAAGAACGCGAAAAAATCAATTACGACCATCCTGATTCATTTGATCATGCTTTGTTATGCGAGCACTTGAGACGTTTACAACAAGGCGAATCGGTTGAAATACCTATCTATTCACACTCCAAACACCTTCGTATGACAGAAACCCGGTCTATTGGACGGCATACCATTATTGTTCTGGAAGGGATTTTACTATTTAGTGACAAAGCATTGCGTGAAGTCATGGACATTCGTATTTTTATGTCTGCACCTCTGGATGTATGCCTCAGCCGCCGTTTAATGCGAGACGTGGTTGAGCGTCATCGCTCATTTGAGTCCGTATTGCATCAATACGAAACCACAGTTCGGCCTATGTATTTACAATTTATCGAACCATCCAGCCGTTATGCTGATTTAATTGTTCCTCGAGGCGGTGAAAATCGAATTGCAATTGATATGATTCAAGCGAAAATGCGTGAATTATTGCAGCTGGCGGGATCTTAACAAGGGGATTAATATGGGATTTTTAAGTGGCAAAAAGGCATTGATTGTTGGCGTGGCCAGTAACCGTTCCATTGCGTACAGCATTGCCAAAATATTTCATGAGCAAGGCGCTGAACTGGCATTTACTTACCAAAATGAACGGCTGAAAGATCGCGTGCAAGACATGGCGGCTGATTTCAACTCCACACTAATTTTTCCATGCGATGTGGCCAGCGATAGCGAAATTCAGGGTGTGTTTACACAGTTAAACCAGAACTGGGATAAACTGGATATCATCATCCATTCTGTTGCATTTGCGCCAGCTGATCAGATCAGCGGTGACTTTGTCGAATGCGTCAACCGAGATGGTTTCCACATTGCACATGACATCAGTGCTTACAGTCTAGTTGCTCTGGCAAAAGCTGCGCTGCCAATGATGTTAGGTACTCAAGGTGCTATTCTTACCCTAAGCTATTACGGCGCTGAAAAAGCTGTACCAAACTACAATGTCATGGGTATTGCCAAGGCAAGTCTTGAAGCATCTGTACGCTACCTCGCCGCTAGCCTCGGCCCCCGCGGTATTCGCGTAAATGCCGTATCTGCCGGACCAATCCGAACGCTGGCCGCTGCTGGTATCAAAGATTTTCGTAAAATGCAAGCCGCTTATGCCGTCCATACTCCGCTTCAACGCAATATTACTGCTGAAGAAGTGGGTAATACCGCGGCCTTTCTGTGCTCTGATCTGGGATCGGGTATTACGGGTGAAGTCGTTCATGTTGACGCGGGTTATCATGCGGTGGCTATGTCGGATTTAGGCGAGTAGATGTAGGTTGGGCCGTTCGGCCCAACATGTCTTAAATTTGAGGTATTAACCCACAAGCAACTGAGCAATCGATGATACTTTCTCGACAATATTGGCTGGCGATTTTTCAATAAACACAGCATTTCGTTGCACAAAATCAATTGATTTTAACTGATGAACAAGAACAGCCCCATCCGTTTTTGTTTCATGCGGCAAAACTACTTCAAGCTTGATTCCTCTGATTCTGCTAGTCACCGGAGCAACAATAGCCATTTTCGTATGCTCATTAAACGCTTTTCTGGAAATAACGAAAGCGGGTCGTCGTTTCATAATTTCTTTGCCGCTGCTTGGGTCGAAATCAAGCCAAATGAGATCACCCTGTTCTGGTATATACAGCATCAAATTTCCTTCCCAACCCGTTTAATATCAAGCCACTCACTATCTTCCACGGTAAGCTGTAATTTTTCTTCAGGCGATCCAGCCAGTAAATCTTCCAGCGTTTGTGTTTCAGCTACTGGTGTTAAAACAATTTTTCGATCAACAATGACCAAATCCAGTGTAGAACCTACATGAAGACCCAGTATTTTCAAAATGGCTTTAGGGATACTAACAATGTTAGCGCCACCAGATTGTCGAATGGCCAAATGAGTCATGATATGTTTCTCTTATCATTTATTGTTATACTATTATATAACATAATTGGATTTTATTAAAGCTATCGAAGTTGGAGTTTGGGCAAAGCCACATGCAAAACACGCATGTAGCTTGTCCAAATAAGTGAATGCTAGCTACATGCTACAAGTTGATGATTTTTTTGGTTCAATTTTTTCTTCAGAAGAAGATTCTTGTGGTGAGAAAAAACGCTGAGAATCCTTTGTCAAATCTTTCTTCCAATCCATTATAGAACACACAACAAAGGCATCCTTCTCTTCTACGCATATGCTAAGCTCTTTTACATTTAGAGATTTTGCTGCGCATTCAAGAGTGTCTTCAAGTGCAAGAACATTCCTTTCTTGTGATTCATGCGGGGAAAAAACACCTGCTCTCCAACCATAATTTTGATTCTCAGTTATATATAGTTGTTCGGTGTGGATATTATCTCTTTCTATGTCATATGAATCATATTTACCACTTTTTTTGCAATCATCAATATCCGAAAGCCTTGAATAGGATCCACTAGCGTCGCTCATGATTACCTTTGATCGAAATTCGCGACGCTCATACTTTTCCTGTGCATTTTTTGCCACTGCTACTACAAGAGCTGAAGGCATCAATAACATTCCCACTTTCAGTGCTGTTTTCAGCATCATCTTACTACTGACCATTTGTATCTCCTCTTATTAAAAGAGGCTATGTTAACATGTGATCAAATTGAAGTCAATGGATGTTTTTTTAAGCCATTATGGGGCATGGTAGTACCTGCTCATACATCATCCCGAGTGCAGCGAGGGATGAGCTGGGGAGTTACGAATTACCTCATAAAACACTGGCGCGTTGGTTTTACAACGTGAGCATGCACTCTGACACCCGGGCTTTTCCTGACATAACTTAATCACGCCTTTACTCACCCAAATATCCAGCATAGGCTGCAGTGCCGTCTCATCAATGTGAAATTCACGAGACAATTGTTGCGTACTGGCAACGTGCTCACGTTGAATAAAATCACGAATTTTTA
The DNA here is from genome assembly GCA_013289415.1 of Gammaproteobacteria bacterium. Classification (GTDB taxonomy): domain Bacteria; phylum Pseudomonadota; class Gammaproteobacteria; order Legionellales; family Legionellaceae; genus DDPF01. The sequence goes on along the minus strand of JABDAB010000019.1, from coordinate 4,749 downwards.
ACAGCATAACTAGCTCCACTGGATTGTGACGCGATGCGAATAACCGTGATAGTCAATACGATAGCAATCACTACCGCAATCAAGTATTCCAAAGTTTGGAGGGGATGGGTAGTCATGGTTGCCAACTGGTAAAATGTAGTGGCTGTGGCGTAGGCGACAATTAATGACCACGTGATTGAAAACCACATTAGTTTACGGCTGGCTTCCTGACGTATTGCCGCCATGGTTGAGACGCAGGGAATATATAACAGAATAAACAGCAGGTAAGCATAAGCACCCGCCTTGCCGTCAAAATGTTGGTACATGACGCCGTATACCGATTGTGACAGTCCCTCAGCCGCGGGCGCGCGACCCAGTTGAGCTAAATTTTGCGGAATAGACAACAGTGCGGTTTTCAATGATCCCCAAAATTCAAAAGGTACAGATCCACTGGAAACCAGATGACCCATTTGCGCATACAACGTATTCAACGAGCCAACCACAACTTCTTTCGCCAGTGTGCCAGTCAATAATCCTACCGTAGCCGGCCAGTTATCCTGATGCAAACCCATCGGTGAAAAAATCGGTGTCAACCACTGTCCAATCAGAGATAAAATCGATTCAGTGCTGGCATCGCCAATACTCAAACCACCGTGAATGGTTAATGCATTCAAACCACCCAGTAGTACACAAACAGGAACAATGAACTTGCCCGCACGGGTAATAAAATAGCGCAAACGCAACGCGGTTTCTTTCATCAAACGGCTTAGTGAGGGTCGATGATATGCAGGAAGCTCCAATATTAAAGGCGACGTCTGTCCACGCAGAACCGTTTGACGCAACATAAACCCGGTTAACACTGCCATCAAAATGCCAATTAAATATAACGAAAACACTACATTTTGTCCGCCTGTTGGAAAAAATGCGGCAACAAATACTGCATAAATCGCAAGCCTAGCACTGCATGACATAAACGGACTCATCAGGACAGTTAATATACGGTCGCGCTCAGAATCCAGTGTGCGTGCCGCCATGATCGCCGGAACATTGCACCCAAACCCAACAATCATCGGTACAAACGATTTACCTGGCAAACCCAGCATGCGCATGGCTTTATCCACCACAAATGCGGCGCGCGCCATGTAACCGGAGGCTTCCAGTACCGATAAAAAGAAATACATCGAAGCCATGACAGGGATAAAGGTCAGAGTGGTATTAATCCCCTTCCCTATTCCGTTAGCGCACAAGGCAATCAACCAGGCTGGCGCATGAACCTGCTGTAAAAGCCACGCACTGCCCTGTACAAAAATGGTATCCGTACTGATATTAAAAAATTCCTGAAATGCGCCGCCAACATTAATGGCCAGAAAAAACATCAGGTACATCATGCCAAAAAATATAGGCAAGGCCCATATGCGGTGTAAGACAATTCGGTCTAGCCTGGCTGTAAAATGCTCGCTGGTGTCAGATCGTTTTTTCTGTATGCAGACGACGATATTATGCACCGCGTCGTAGCGTGCGTTTGCCATTTGGATATCGAAATCAGAAGAGCCCTGATTGGCTTCTTGCAAACACAGAAAAGGAGCTAATAAAGTATCTCCTTCCAAAATACGACGGGCAACATACGGCACAATCTCTGAATATTTACCAGAAGATTGGAGTTGCTGTTCAATATCGATCAATGCATTTTGAACAGGAATAGGCAATGACAATGCGACTGCCTTTGCAAATCGAGTTTGCAAAGGCGAAATAGCTGTTTTTAAATCATCAATCCCCACTTCACGATGCGCCTGCAACATCACAACAGGGCACTGCAATTGCTCAGACAAGGCCTTGGCATCAATCGCTATACCGCGCTGCTCAGCAATGTCAATCATATTAATGACAAGAATCAACGGCGTGCCCAACTCCAGTAACTGACTGGTCAAATACAAATGCCGCTCTAAATGGCAGGCATCCACCACATTCACAATGACATCCGCTTCATCTTGTGCCACAGCCATTGCAGCGATCAGCGCATCCTGACTTGAACCCTCGATGGATGTGACTAATGAATAAACCCCAGGTAAATCCGTCACGTGGATGGTTTGTCCGTTAACAGAAAATTCGCCGGTTTTTTTCTCAACTGTCACACCAGACCAATTACCAACGCGCTGGGTATCCCCTGTTAATGCATTAAAGAGCGTGGTTTTGCCACAATTTGGATTACCAACTAACATGATCTGGGTCATATGTGCTCCCATTGCAAATAACGGGCTTCTTCTTTTCGCAAAGTCAGTGATGTGCCACGGACCTCAACTTGGACGGGACAGCCTAACGGCGCTACGCGCACCACGAGAATATCCACACCACAGGTCACGCCTAACGACAACAACTTGCGCCGATATAACACGTCAGTTTGACCAAAACTCACTAAACGCGCTCGGTCACCCTGTATAAGATCAGCAATGGTTACCATCCACACACCAAATACGAGAGAAGAAAAACACTAGTTTAACACAAATGCTATCGATAATCATTCTCAAATTAACTAAAAATTACTCACATTGCGATGTTCATGCCGTTGTAAATAATCAATGGACTGCATTTCTTCCAGCCTACTCAATGTGCGTTGAAAGGATTTAATCATTGAACCACCTAAATATAAACGCGATGCAACAACCGCCGCGGATACAACAAGGTGTATCCCCCGGTCATACATCACATCAATAAAATGAATCAACATAATAGCGCGTACTGTGTCATCAGAAGTTAAGACAGGAATCTCACTAACAAATACGGTATCGAAACGATCGGCTATTTCCAGATAATCCAATTGGCAGCGCGGCACATTGCAAATGACTTCAAACGTAAACCAAACTGCATGGTCACTGAATTTTACACAGGGAATCAACCTTTGTTGCACAGTCAACTCCCCTCCTTCGACAGGATTCACAGCAATGGTGTCAAATTGCTCCGTTAATGATTGCCGCGCTGCTTGATTCAAGGGATAAAGATAAGCTTGCATTAAAGGCGCCCGCCCAAGACGATAATCACGATGGTCAGATAATAGTAACACCTCGCAGTGCCGTTTTAGCAACTCAATCGCAGGTAAAAAACGCTCCCGATGTACGCCGTCCAAATAGAGATCATCAGGACAGGTATTAGCGGTTGCCACAAGAATAATCCCATGCTCAAATAACGCCGTTAATAATTCAGCCAGGATCATCGCATCAGCAACATCATGCACCAAAAATTCATCAAGACAAAGAAGACGGGTTGTTTTCGCCAAATCAGCTGCAATACGTCGTACAGGGTCTTTTTGACCTTGAAGACGGCGTAGTTGTGCATCGATCTGTTGCATGAAATGATGAAAATGGAACCGAGCTTTATGTTGTTCCGAAATGCAGTCATAAAACAAATCCACCAAATAAGTTTTGCCAACACCCACCGGACCATGCAAATACAAACCCATCACCGATTTTTTACGACCCCAACCAAACCAGCCACGCGCAGGTGCCTCCAATTCATCCGCTACGCGCTGTAAAGCAACAATAATCTGACGCTGCTGTAAATCATCATTGATATCTTTGCGTGCGACAGCAGCGTTATACGCTTCAATTAATATCATGGGCACGAATCGCTTCAATTAGGCGTTGTTTCAGTGGAATCAATTGTCCATGAAAAAAATGACTGGTGTCCTTAAACGTTAACAAGTCTATTGCGGGAAAACGCTCAACAAAATCTTGCACTAACGATATGGGCACTATTTCGTCCTGATCACCCTGAAGCAGTATCCATGGCGCGGGCGCTGGAGTAAATTCGGTATAATCATAATGATGGACGGAAGGCGCTACAGTAATCAGTAAGGCATGTTTGCATTGTGAGGCGGCACGATAAGCGACATACGAGCCGAATGAAAACCCTGCAAATATAATCTGTGTCTCAGGCTTCGCTCGCAGCCAGTCTCGCGCCAAAAGCAACATATCTTCACTTTCACCCAAGCCTGCATCATATTCACCAACCGACTGCCCCACTCCGCGAAAATTAAACCGGATACTGGCAATTCCCAGATCCTTAAACGCACGTGCCAATGTCGTCACCACTTTATTGTTCATGGTCCCTCCTTGGAGCGAGTGTGGGTGGCCCAGTATAGCGACATAATGTTCATTCACATTATCGGGAACCGTCAGTATTCCTTCGAGTTGGCCCATTGTGCCGGGAAAATTAAAAGCGTGTTCGCCAGGTATGTTTAATTGATTAGTCAGATGCATGAGGGCTTCGGAGGTTGTGATTATAAGATTTGATTATATAATGAAACACAGACTGGCACCAAGTTATAAGGTAACGTGCATGGCGGGTTCGCAAAAATATAACAATAAGCATTTGGATTACAGCATTCAACAGGATGGACGATTGCGCCAAGCGCAATTGAAAATGCTGGACATGCTCGAGGCTGTCGATAAAATTTGCCTGAAGCATGGATTGGATTATTGGCTTGATCGGGGAACATTATTAGGCGCTATCCGACATCATGGATTTATTCCCTGGGATGATGATGTGGATATTGCATTGCCCCTGCCGAATTGCCTGCAAACATGCGTGTACAAACAGCGCAAACCGATCCAGGTTATTTCAATTTGGCAGCACCTTTGAAAATAAGAGATATTAACAGTCGTTTTATTGAAAAACATGAACTGGGCAATGAGCCATATCTACAAGGTATATTTATTGATGTCTTTGCTTATGATGTGATGCCAGAAAACACAGCCCAACGCAAATGCTACAAAT
>JABDAB010000018.1:29916-30980 GCA_013289415.1 Gammaproteobacteria bacterium | reverse complement strand
GTTGGGTGTGATGGGGGAACCATCGAAATCCACGACCAATAAAAAGCCATTGTTGTGAAACAGGGACTTGAGTAGTGGATAAAGCGTAGTACGGCATTTTAATCAATCTACGGTGGAAACGTTTGACTCGAAAAGCCTGGACACCTCGATATAAGCCTAAAATAGTTAAACCGATTCCAGCGTAATAGCTCATGGCTTGGGTAAGTAAAAATAAATGAGGCTTGTTGATAGCGAGTAATGCCAATGCAAGGCAGGTGATGCTGGTATACACTTCGGTGGGTTCGCGTAACAGGTTTTCAACGGGGTAGTCACTCATGATTATTTCCACCATGCGAGTAGTTCGAAAAATGCCATGGCTGCAATCAGATACCAGCGTGTGTTGATGGCTGTTTTGATTATAGCTGCATCGGGTTCACTGTTTAGACGCGTTATGGTGAGCTTTATCAGGTGAGGCCAGATTAAAAACAATGCGAGATAAAAGCTGCAATGCGCCAGAAAAAAGTGGTGTTGATGTTGATTGAAAAATTCCGTGAGGTGGCGAAATTGATTGGTGTGGTCTACTATTTGTGGTGCAATGATCATTAACAGGCTCACTGGCACGATAAGTTGAATCGTGACTATAATGATTGAACGGATGGTTTTATTTAACATAAGTTAGCTCCTGAATGGGATTGATAACTACGTACGTCATCCCGAACGTAGTGAGGGATCTCTTGGTTGTATGGCATGAATCTGTGCCAAAGCAGGGGGATCCCTCACTACGTTCGGGATGACGTGGGGCATAATGGAGATTAAAATGCATAAAAATATTCTGAAGGCCATTAGATCGATTTGGCGATTTGCATTGACTGTGGTGGATGTTATTTTGGTTGGTGGCTCCGACAAAAATATGACGCCTTGTTATGCACCCATGAAAGCTAAACACCGGTATGAAGAAGGGCAGAGTAGTGCTTCTCAATACCGGCGTTCTTTGGGTAGAGACTAATCCGATCATCATCGAATTTTTCCCATACTCGCAACTTTTACCCCCTGATGAGCCATATTGTGCGCGGCATTCGCAGCTG
>JABDAB010000018.1:212-29906 GCA_013289415.1 Gammaproteobacteria bacterium | reverse complement strand
ATCAGATAATGCAGATCCCGCTTCTCCACCAAAATGGCTAGATAATCTCAGTAACAACATGGGCGCAATAAAATAAAACATCACCGCCATGTTGCGCATAGCTGCAATCGCTTCATTTTTTCCTAATGGATCCAGAACACTTCGCTCAATAAATCCAACCAAATGCCAGAGGTATGGTAGAAAAATTGTCATGATAAATAATCCGCAGAGACTGCCTAACGCTTTGGGATTACAGCCGCTAAACGATAAAATCACCGGTGTTAAAATAATCAAAAAGAAATACAGAAACGCTTGCATGACGGGTAAGGTTTGCATAATGGCTTCACGTTTTAGAGGAGTTGATGTCCATTGACTGGCATTCACGAGTGCATGCGTGATGTTGCCGCCGATTGCGCCATTGCTGTTTGAGACGAGATTTTTAACACTGTTGGCTTGTACATCACGACTGTCATTCAGCAACATTTTGGCAATGTAATCTTCTGAGCTGAGATTAGAGCCCCATGCTTTGGGATGTTTGAATTTATAATCACGGACTCGATCCAGAACCGCGGATGAATTTAAATGACTATCAAATACGCTGGCATTATTAGTTACTCCAACCAGATCATTGCGTAATTTTCCCCACCATTGTTTACAGCTTGGGTAGCCATGTTCAGGCAGGTGTTCCGGTGCAATATCGCCACGTTTGGCAGCGCTTTGCAAGTTGCTGTTGGGAGCCTCTTTAAATGCAAATCCTGGCACAGGTTGGCGTGCATAAATCTTTCCATAATAAAGCGTTTGAAAGACTTTTGAACCCATCCACTTCAAATCCTCTTCACCGCCAAAATGGCTTAAAGTGTCTTTGATTTGCGTCGTGTTGTGGGGTTCTGATTCATAGCGATTGCGGGCTTCGAGGAAACATTGTCGATGAAATTTCAGAGCTTGTTCGCGCACATCATCGGGCAAATAAGTGGATACCAAATCACCTTCGATGGCCTGAAGGCTATCAGTGCATCCGGTGACTTTCATTAGTCCATAGGTGAAGCTGGACATGTAGTTTTGCAAAATGGCAAAGCCGATGGGAATTTTGACATTGTTGGTAATGACATCGGCAAAGGCTTCATCATATGTGGTGCCGGTGTCACGCAGAGTGGATACTTTTGTTGAATCGCTTTTCACACCACACATGGGTTTGAAATTCAGGGCTTTTTCTTCAAGTGGTACGCAGGGATAAAGAAATAAACCACAAATCAGGAACGTGATAGCCAGTTCATATAAAAATGTATTCAATGCATGTTCCGCAGCATGGTGAGAGGCGCCAGCAGGTGCCAGTACGTTTTTTAAGAACCGAAAGCCAACCATGAGAAAACCAAGGTATATAACGCCTGTTTGCCATAGGGCGTTGAAGATGATTTCGTACTGCTGCCACCCCAACCATGTGGTGTAGAGAGATAACGGGCTAAATACGACCATATCAGACTCCTTTTACGTGGGAAGGTTTGGAGTAAACCGCACCGTTTTTGACGTGAGCCTGTTCACTGTCTTCACCGGGTAGATTTTTGGCGAGGTCATTGTTGTGTAAATCCATCAGCATAGTGAGTGTTTCATTCATCATTTTTTTACGCACATTACTTTCAAAGGCTAGTGAATGAATGTCGTCATCGAGTTTTTTCAGAGCGAAACGCACCATGTTTGAGGCCGCTTTCAGATTTTGTACTTCCTGAACCTGAAAACCGGCTTGTAAAATCCGACGCATCATCATGGCTTGATCTAACATGTTTTGAGTCGCTATTTCTTCGGCCAATTTTGAAACAGTGAGGATTTGTTCCTCGCGTGGCATGTGTTGAATAGTGATAATGATTTCATCGGTGATCAGCAGGTTCGAAGCACTCAGCAGTTTAAGTTTTTCCTCGGTGAGCGGCCATTCTTTATCAACGAGTTTCCACAAGGCTTTGGCAATGTTGTTGGTGCAGGTATTGCTGCTGTCGCAACTTTGCAACAGGGCTGATAATCCAATGCCGGCCTTTGCATCATGTTTTGACTCATCTGATTTTTGATTGCTGGTACTGACATGAATATCACCCAATACTTTAACAGCCCATTCAGCGGCAATGACGGGTGTTTTCCAGTTTCGAGTCATGGGCGTTTTGTCGGTGGGAGTAGTGATGCTGTCGAGAGGTGTTCGGTGGAGCAGGATGTTATAACCGGCAATTACCACGTCATTAATGACTTTAATCGGGCGCTGAAACTTACCACCCGCATTACCGCTCTGGTGCCCAATCCATGGCAAGCCATATTCTTCACGTTTTTGGGCAATGGTTTTGGCGGTTTCGGTGATATCAACATTATCAGTGCGGGCGCGTTTGGCCGCATCCAGCCAGCCCTGACTATCGGAAACAGACAACAATCCATCCAGTGGTGCTTGACCATCTTCTAATGAACGTTTTACTTCCTGACAATCCTTAACTTTCAGTGCAAACTCATTCTGTGCACCGGCAGCGGCATTTTGCAGGACGTTGTACAATGCTGGCATAGCTTGTTGCAGTTTATACATGGGATAACCTGCAACTGAGCCTTTTAAATTATCAATGATGCCACCGGGGATATTGATGACGGATTTACGCATATCCTGGAATGTGTTGGTGATGGAAACCACCGGATTGAATCCACTGCATGTAAATCCCATTCCGCCGTCGACATTGCCGCCAATGGTGATGACCTGATCTTTGTTGACGGGAGGGATGTAGAGATTTGATGAACCGCCAAGCTTATAATAGTAATCTGATTCATTGGGCATGAATGAATCGGCAAGGACGGCGGTGGATGTTAAAGCTACAAGAAGTGACACGATGATTTTCATAATATTCCCCTAACGTTTTTGAGGTTGACCCACTTGTGGATGTGATAATTTCTTCAGAAGCTTTCCTTTATGCGGGATACAACCGCGATATTTCCGCCAGACTACAAATACATAATTACCATTGCCTTCCTTGTCATCTTTGATGCCATAATCATTTGGATCACCCGGTATTACGTTTCTATTGATGGGATATATTTCCTGCCAAATGGTGTTTTTCTCTTTAGGGTCGTAAGTCACATTGGCAACAACGCAATTTTTGCCGCATGAATTACTGGTGCTTTTTGTTACATGTGGGCTGTTGTGGTTGGTGACGATATCAACCGCATGAAGGGCTGCAACAACAGATGCGCGAAAACGGGATGGCTGGGTGACACGCATTAATCGTGGAGCTTCATGCCCCCATGAACCAATGTCGTGATTGATTAATAGATGAGGGTGCAGTGCCATGTAAGGGATTTCACCCATTTCTGTTCTGTCCATTACGGCATCAGCTTCACTGAGATAATAAGGCATTCCGAAATGTGTTTCGGGTTTATGTGACAGGTATGGAATGCGATAAAACACCGCAGGACTTCCAATGACATCAACAACCCGAGTACGTTCATCGTTTAAATGCATGCTGGATATCTGGTTTGAATCATCGCCAAAACCAAGAGGGAATCCAGTTGCTTTCATATAAACCTGTTGGTAAAGCGATCGATTAGCGGCATTTTCAAAAATCATTCCTGCTTCAATCCACGGGTTTTCTTCAGGTTTATTGGAGACAGTGACAATTAAATCTGGCAAATATTGTTCGACTGAAAGGGTGGTCAGTATTTTAGGAACGATTTTACCGTCGAGCCAAGTGCACATTCCGATGACTTTGTAATGGCTGTTGTCGAGCATTTTACTTAAGACGCGTACTGTCATTTGCAGGGTATTGATAGCTTGGGGTGGTTTTGTGCTTTCGGCGTGAAGTATTGGGCAAAGCAACGTCATCCCGAGTGCAACGAGGGATCTCCCGCGCATTAGGAGATCCCTCACTGCGTTCGGGATGACGTGGAGGCCGCTCGGGATGACGTGGAAGCGACTCGGGATGACGAGTAGGAATTTATTCATCATAAAAACAACTCTCCGTCATCTGCCGTTGAGCTTTACTCTCCAATCGTTCGGCAATTATTTCCGCTGCTTTCAACACGTCATATTGTAGCTCCAGTGCATAACGCTCAGCCTTTTCTGCTTTTTCATTAAGTAGCAGTGCAAGTACATAGCGTGGTGGAATCACGCGAAATAATCCTTGGTACCGTGAACCCAAAAGCACGGCTTCGGCATACAGCCCTTTCTGTGAATCAATATCACGAATAAGCGTTTCCTGTTGTGGGGTGAGTTGTTTGAATTGTTTGATATCTGCCAGTTCATTTTCATCAAGCCCCAACGCAATCCATGTTTCAATCAGGGATAGAATTTTAGTGGCTTTTGCTGAACTCATATCCGCAATGTTTTGCGTGATCGGAACCAGCCATAACCCAAGTTTTCGGGCGACTTTGGCAATGAGCGTTGCATAAGACACAATGACATCGATTTCAAATTGCAAATGGGCTTCATCAATGATTAAAAACATGGGGCGTTTATCATTTTGCGTGCGCTCCGCCATGGCCATGATCCGTGGAAGCAGTGACACCATAACCAGTGCGAGTTTGCCTTTATCATCTTTGATGGCACTGATATCGATATGGAAAATATCAAAGTCATCTAAAGGCTCAGTCGGAACATTAAAAAATCGTGATTTGGCACCGTTGATGACATAACTTTTAAGCCGATCTGCCATGTCTTGTATTCGGTCTTTTTTACGTGGAACAGTCTCGACAACAAGACGACGTTCAAAAGCCTGATGCACATGTTCAGTGAGCATTTGAGGAATCCCAAGGTTAGTGGAGTGAATGATGGCGTCGCTCAGGACTTCAATTAATATCGTTTCATCAGCAAGGGTGAAGGTTTCTTCTTCACGTGAGTTGGCTTCGGTAATCATGGTTCGCAATGCCAGTGTCAATTCGGCAAGATAGCTGCGTGATTCTTCATTGCAGGCAAGTTCTTCACTGGTGGCTTTTTGAGATTGATTCAGTTTTAGCTGGTTGAGTTTTTCAGCGAGCTTGGCTGCGTTTATTTCTGTCATGTTTTCACTGATTTCAGAAATGGCTTTGTAAGCATCACAAAATGGATTGAGCGGTACGGCTTTATCTTTTTGATTAGATAGCAATAGTTGGCTGGTTTTTTTGCCATGCATTTTGCTATGTACCAATAGGCGATCAAATGAATTCCCCATTTCAAATAATACGATGCGGGCATTTTTAACCGCCATTAACGAATTAATCATCCAGCCAATCAACACGGATTTTCCACCGCCGGAATTGGCAAACAATGCCATATGTGAGTTCTGGCTAATAAAATCGTTATGCAGTAAATCAAATAACACAGGCTCGCCCAGTCGATTAAAAAAAGTGAAACAGGGCAGATGCCGTGCGCCTTGATTACGGCCATATACGGGTAGAAGTGCTGCCAGTTCTGAGGCATACATCAAGCGATCAAAGCGAAGATATTGACGCGCGAACGTTGGCACAAAATTAAAGGGCAGGGCGTTTAAATAACTGTTGAGTGGATGCAAGTCATATTGAGAATCAATCAACGGCATTTTTGCTTCATAAAACAAATCCTTTAATGCTTTTTCGATGGTGATAGCGTGCTCGTCTGTTTCAGCTCGATAATAAACGGCTTGATTGACCCAAAATAACCGATTACCCATGGCGAGTTCATCGCGAGCGGTTTTGATGTCATCACGAACCTGTTGCGGTTTAAGGCTGGTGCCAATAATGCCTTTTTCAAGACGGAGTAAATGCGCATCCAGTGCTTCTTCATTACTGAATGTGACCTGAATGGTATACAGTGATCCTTCGGGTAGCCTGTCTAATAAAGCATAGCGGTGCTTGGGGTTGGCCTGCGCACGTTCACGTGATAACAGGCCAATGTCTGGTGATTCTTTGAGGCCATCAACATAAAGAACGCGATGTTTCAAACCATCAAAGATAAATCCCTTGTCATCACTTTCAGGGGGTGTGAAAAAGATGTTTTGATTGAGATTGAATCCGGCAGGCGCGCAGTCTTTTGAATAAGGGAATTGTGTCAACAAGCTTTCAACATGTCCTTCAGCCATTGAAGGGCATGGATTAAACCAGCGAACCCACCATTGATAATAATCTTTTCCAGTCAATCGTTTGAGCTCTAAACCCGGTGATCTGAGTTTACTTTCAATTTGACCCAGCACATCCTGATGTTCTGTAAACGCCTTTTCGCGTGTGGTTTCAAGTTGCTGGTAACGGCGATAAAAAAGCACACGTACACGCCGTATTCGTCCACGAAAGGGCGCATCGGTTTTGGGATCCAGAAACAACCCTTCAGGCCGAGACATCTTGGTAAATAAATCGCCGAGTCTTGCCAGATAATCTTGTGTGAAAGCAGTTTCGGCGATATCAGGTTCGATGTTTCTTGCAATGTGATTCAGCACAGGTTTGAGCGAATAATCGTCGTTCACATACATTTGCATGACCCAAGGATCTTCGCGATGCAGGGGCACAACGTTTGCAAAGGTGTCGCGTATTTTACTGAATACTGCTTCCAGATGTTCGGTGGATGTTGCTTCTGCTGGGATACTTGCCAGTTCAAACCCTGAGGCGAGGCTGATACCATCGGATAATAGAAATAAGTTATGTTCGTCGCAGAAATCGACTACAGAGAGTTGATCAGGTAGTGAGGGATTGTGATCGGCATAGCCATTCTTTATGGCTTGCTCTTTAACGGCACGAGGATTGACTGTACCCAATAACCAGTTGAATATTTGTTTCATGTATTACCTCTTTTGTCATTGCGCTCGCAAAGACGGTTAATAAACCTCTGACGCCAATGCAAACTGATTCTGCTTATAAAGAAAAAATCCCGTCGAATACCCCGGTTTCAAAAGCTGTTCATCCCCAATTAATGCCACATGTGGGAAAACATAAATTGGAACCTGCGGGTTATCCAATGGCTTGAACAACTGGTTAATCTCATTGCTAGCATCACGCGTGTAACCTGCATAATTCACCTGTTTTGTCGGCAGTTTCACTGACCAGCGTTGAACCGGTTCGTTTATGCTTTGTTGGTAGATTTGACTTACGGTCAACCCACCTTCAGGAATAGTGCCCGATGAAACCGTTTTGGAAGCACAAGCAGTTAAGAACAATGCGCTACCGAAGACTAAAATCGTGTGTATTGCGTTGTGTGTTGCCATAATCTAGTACTCTCCCGTTTTGTTCTTTATCAATGTTGATGGTTTGGGTTAAATGAAATGAAACCTGATTTGGGCGGTTGCCAACGCTTGCGGGAACAAACACCATGTCAAAGCTGCCTTGAATGCGTTTTTCTAACCAGTCACTGGCTTTGACTGAGCCTTCTGCTAGTGCACCGCCAAGGGCATATTTTCCAAAGGAACCTGTGGGTGTAGTGGTAGATCCCTGCATGCTTGCCATGGTTGTTGTTTGCCATTGCGAAATAGCAGTACCAATGCCTTGAACACCACCAGCCCCCATCATCGCGGCAAGAACTCGTGGTGCATTGGTAACGTATTTTCCTTTGATGCAAGGGTTGCCATAGGGGGTTGTGAGATACCCCAAACTCTCGTTATTGATCATTTCGGCAGTCCCATTCATTTGCTCTTTGCCAACGGTGACAAAATGCCCGTCATCAAAAACAAATAGTGCCGACGTGGCATAAGCGCGAACGCAACTGATGTTATCGAGGAATGAACCGACACCGATGGCGTAACCATTGATTTTCATGCCGGAAATGTTGAGTGGGAGTGGAACGCCATTGGCCGCCATTAAATCACCACGACTGATGATGGCTGAGAAAGGAAAGAGAGGTTGCATCAACTTACCTTCACTGGGTACCTCGCCGATCAAGGATGATAACAGGGTCGTGTGGCCTAAATCTGATCCAGCTGGAATGGTGTAATAGGGTATGGTTTCATGCTTTTTGTTATGCGGCTTGGGTAAAGCCATGGGTTTGGGTTTGGGTTTGAGTCGCTCCCAATAGGCGTTTTCTGACAGGTTGTTTTCCTGTTTCATTAACAGTTTGTCGATGTCATGAATACCATTGTCCTTTGATGAGCTGGTGCTGTTCCCATTTTGCAAGCGAGATTCTTTCAACTGGTTTAGTTCGTCTTTTAAGGCTTGAATTGCGTTGGTGAACTCTGAATTTTCTTCAGATGAATTCGAAGTGTTTTTTTCAGGTTTTCGTCGTTCAAGCCGTTCAAGTTTCCTGTCTGTTTCTTGCAGTCGTGCTGCAACGTCACGGATATTGTCATTAAATTGACTGGCAATGGCCTCATTTAGATTGTTCGGATCTGTGGTGGTAGCAGGTGGTTTGCTTTCACCATGATTTATTAATATGAGGACTACCACACAAACCACAGCAGCACAGAGCACTTTCAAACCGGTATTTTTTGTCATCGTATAAACTCCCGACTGCCCTGCAAAGCTTCATTAAAAGGACGATCGGATACTAAAAATACAGTAGTGGTTTTGTCTCGACCTGTTAACGTGTTGCCAGGGTAGAACGTTGCAGTTTGCCAATTACCGAGGATTCGGCGCGGATCCAGTATCACCTCCTGCTTAAGTTGATTTTCAAGCTCAATAGCCGTTACGTAAAAATCACCACCATGCCAGGAAATCAGCGGACGTGCGCTAACACTGGCACCATAGATCAAATTAATATTGCGACGGGTTTGCATCGGCGTTCGGCTTACACCTTCTGGTATGACCAGCAAACGTTCTGGCGAATACAAGGATTGAATCGCAAAGCGAGTCAGGGTAATTGCATTAAGATCAAGGTTATTTTTGTTGTCCTCAGTGATTTGTTGAGGGGAGTCTGCTTTTTCCAATAGAACGTCAATCGGATCTGTGACAGTGATGTTGTCATCAGCAGATAATGACAAAATAATGACTTCTCCTTGTGGCATGAGTTGAATCAACAGTCTTTGGTTGTTGAATGACTCTTTTGCTTTCAGGTACACGGCATCTTGTACTTTAAGCACAGATAGTTTGTCACCTGCTTCACTTTCAATGACTTGCACCGCTTGCGGGAAACGTATCAAGCGATCCTGATTTAACGGCAGGGTTAGATGAATAGGGGTTTTATCCCAGATAACGTGTTCGGTATTGGTTGCAAATACTGGAGCACTGATCAATGACAGAATCACCAACGCCGTCTTTGCGAACGTTGAGTTAAACAGCTTCATGTTTTTCCTCCTCTAACGGTGTTGCAAGCAAATCTTGCACGAGATGTTCCGGCGTGGTGTAACCATCCAAAACCAATTGAAATGGATTTTGCAGGCGCGACATAGTGACCTTGACCACGCGCAAGTGATAATCGACCACTTTATCCGTGATCACCATTTGGCTTGCATCATTCAAACGTTGAGTAATACGCAAGACCACGTGAACATCCCATGCATTGTGACCAATGGGTTTAACATCTTCATCATGCATAAATTGATACAGGCTGGCGATTTGGATTCGGTTAAAGATCTGCGTGTCTTTATACGTGGTCAGCATTTTTTCCATGAGTTGTTGATGATGCGGAGAGAAGTAATAGCGATAACTATGTATATTTTTTGAAAACTCATGACTACCTGATTTTGACCATGTGTTTAACGAGGGCAACAAGGTAGCGACAAATCCCTGTACGTATTCGTTAGATATATCGCCGTCTTTGATCAGCCCACCATTTGATGCCATGGCTGGTGTAAGCCAAAATTCATAGTGTTTTGGCAGCGTGGATAATGTGATAATCAGGCCAATGACAATGACGGTTTGAGTCATGACAAATGACAATAGCAGCCGATTTATCAAACTGAGTTGGTCTATTTTTTTCCAATATTTAAACATGTGATGACCTCATGATTCTTGATTTTTGCCAACGTCCCGCGTGACGCAAATAAGGCGATTGCCGAAGTCCAAAACGAGCGAATAATAAAATGGTTTTTTTCATCAAATACCCATGCGGCTTGCCGCGTTTGATGCGAGCAATGCGCTTTGGGCAGGTGGTGATCGAAAAAACAAAGCCCACCAGAAATCCGACACATCCAAAGGCCACGGGAAAATCAATACATGCCCCAATCAAAATAAAGATCAGGGCGGTTATTGGCGTGCAGGTCAGCACAATCCAAAATAATTCACGCAGGCTTAATCCTTTGTAAACCTCATGGTCATGTGACAGGTTTCTGGAAGACGGATGGTTCATGATTGGCCTTAGTACCCCGTCATCCCGAACGTAGTGAGGGATCTCCTTGAATCATGGAGTTCCCTCACTACTTTCGGGATGACGTAGAAAGTTAAATTTTGAATTTCGTAATCATCGAATACCCGACGTATCCCGCAACAATGCTGATGGTGAGATAGGTAATCCCCATCACCGCGAACGTACCAAACGCCACCATTGAACCTTCACTTTTCTTTGATTCTTCAATGCCATGTTGAATCGTGGTAATGAATTTGATAAAGCTCATCACAGCCGCGATAAACATCAACAAACCCAAGCCCTGACGGACGTAATTACCTGTCACAGACATCATGCTTTTACTGCCATCGCCGATATTGTCCGCGTCAGATATCTTCGGAAACCAATTATCGGCGAAGATTGCAGGTGCATAATTTAAACTAACGAGACACAACCCGGCTTTTTGAGACCACTGCTTTAACTTTTTCATAACTAATTCCCCTTAACGATTAAACAAAGAATGAACACACAAATACCAACCGCAATACGAATCAACCGAGAACCCATACGCAATAAAAAATTGTCCTGCGCACGTTCTTCGCTATCCATAAAGTGATTGATTGACCACATCATCGCGATGATTACCAACATCATGGCGACAAAGCGAATACTGCCTGAGAAGGTTTTGACAGAAATGCCGCCAGCAGCCTGAGCAAAACTTGCAGCGAAGTTTTTGGCGATTTCTGTCTTGCCCATCGTTACTTCCCTATAAAATCGAGTGCCAATGGCCGAATGGTTTTAGGCGCAATCACGGGTTTATTGATGTATTCGATTAACGCGTTACGAATACTCAGTAAGTCACCTCGAAGTCCTTCGTGACGCTTGCCGTCAGCACCATCAAAGGCATCAATGTGCAGAGTAATGCGTGCGTTGGGTTCGATTTCCTCTTTGGCTTCATCCAATAGTGGCGTTATGGCATTAATTTGGTTGATGATTCGCACCAGGGTTTGATTCAGTGCTTCATCGCTGGCATGAGATGTCAGAGTTGTACATGCGATTATCAACATCAAAATAAAACGTTTCATGACATGATTCCTTATAAATACTTTTTAAACCGGCTTGCCGTCACCGACACCATTACACTTAGCAACAAACTGACTGGTATCAACATCACTGCCGGTGTAATACTCACCGGAATAACAAGCCACAAGCCAAGCAATACAACCAACAGCCGTTTAAACAAGCGATTGAGTTGATGAAAAACATAAGACGATTCACGACCCAGTGAAGCCGTACGAATCGCACGTTGATTAAGACCATCAATAAGACCGGCAGTCATGGTCAGCAGAAATAACGGAATTGCCGCCAAAAGGATGGTGAGTTTGATTAATATGATTTGAGACGTTAGAACCACGAGCTGCCAGAGCTGTTCTGCGGTTTGCAATCCATCATTGGCGAGTTGCATAAATTCTGAGTTAGGATCAGGAAGGGCATTACTGATTGCCTGTATTTTGTTCGCGATCCCTACGTCCCGCGGCTCGTCCGCGGGATCCGGAAATCTCGTGCCAGAGCGAAATCCATGGATCCCGCGAACAAGTCGTGGGACGTCGAAGCTAATTGCTGCACGTTGTCGGCTATATAATTGTTCCAATCGATGTTGAGCAGTTTCAAACCCCAAACGCATCCACAATGACATTGCCCAACCTAATAAAATGAGCCAAGCCAACATGACTACGGTGATCAATTTGAAAATCAGTTTTTTAGAGTAGGTGCGAGATTGCATTTTTACTGCCATACAACCCCCTCATTCATCATCAATGGATAATGTTGGGCATCCAACAAAAGCATTAAGTCATCAACATCGGCTGGCAGTAGTGGCAAATCATGGATGGTTTGGAGTTCTTGCAGCGTTGCCGGGTTTTTAATGTTGGTAATAAAGCCCAGTGCGCGAAGTTCTCGCAATTGTTTGGCATGGTTGTTTAACCACTGTTTGGAAAGCGCATCATCTCCAATAATGAAAATCGGGCTGGAAAATCCTGAAAATGTTACGTTATGGCGTGACACAAAACCTGCGGTGGTTTTGCTCTTAACTGGCAAACGTGAATCCAGTGATTCCTGTAGTTTTAATGATTCCTCAGTAATTCTGTTTTGGTCGACTTGGTAAAATTCCTCCATGCTCGAAATTTTGATTGCATAGCAGGAGGCAATCATCAGTAAACATAGGATCATGGCTAAAGGGCGCATATTAAAATCTCCCCAAGTCAACGACGTTTGACTTGCCATGTTTTGCCAGTAGTAATAAAGGTGTTTCTTTTTTGGGTATCGCTAATGACTGATAATTCAGATCACCGTTATTCAAAATAATTTGGCTGCTGTTCACCAATGCCTGCGGGATTTGATGGCGATTTGCCCAGAGTTGGATGGATGACTCATCACTATCAAGCAACATGATATTCAAACGCGTATTGGGGGTGGTATCGATAGCTTCAATCAATAGCATCAACACCGATTTGACCGCATCATCCGGTTTGATAAAGAAATATAGGGTGTCTCCCTGATTTAATTGCACAGGTTTATGTGCGTAGGGTGAGTAAGGCTTCGGATCAAAATCACCCACCACCGGCACGTTTTCAAACAGCTTGTTATAGGCTTTGTAAAAAGCGTTATTCCATGCAATATTTTTTGAGACTTTCTGTGCTTCTTGTTTTGCCGCTAATTCTGCAAAGTGATTGCGCTCGTCTTCAGTGCGAGCATTAATGCCCAAGATATCCAGCGGAGTTTGACGCAGTCCACGGTAAAAAATACGGCTGCGGTTTTGCATTAATAACACATACCGTTTTTCTTCGTCCTGCGTTAATTCCCAGACAGCAGCCTCATGCAATTGCTGAACGGTCAGTTGTACATTATTCAGTGGCTGATCAGTGGTGATGTCATCGTCATTTTGCAGTAGTCCCGCTTTTGCAAGCGTTTCATCCTGTGTTGCCATGGTGTTTAATCGCGGCGAGCTCAAACCGGGAATGTTTAATTCAGCAAACGCGATCTGACTGGACATCAGTGTAAGTACAAGGCAGATTGGTTTAAGCATGTTGATCTACCTCATCCAATACCATGACCACCCGTTCTTTCTGCCCATTCTCAAATTCAATTTTCTGCTGTCCAAATTCAACGGATAAAACCGTCCATCCAGCTAACGCATCGCTTTTTTCCAATGGAATTGTCTTGAAGTCGTACTCAACACTGGCAACGCTAACTTGTTGAATGCTATCAATGCTGATTACCTTGAAAGGGAGTGCTGTGGAAGGCAGATAGGTAATCGGGTGTTGTTTGCGATCCAGTGAAGTAATAACGGTGTTCATGGCCTCCAGTTTACTGACTAACTGCGTTTGTCCTTCTTTGACGATCTGATTAATTTGATCTGCATCTTTGGATTTTAGTTCTCCAATCAGTGAGGTCAGGCGGTTGAAGTCTTGATTGATTGAGCTGAAATCGATTTTTTCAGCAGGGGCTTTGATCGCCTGTTGAAGCGATCCCAATTCAGACTGGATCTCAATTAACTGTTCATGGACGTGATTTGGCTCATGGCTAAATTTGGGCAGAAGCAGAACAAATGCGACAGCTAATATCATATTCAATAATAACTGCGTTAACCATTTCCACGCACCCCATGTCATCCTGAACGTTACGGTATCAGCAAGCAATTTTTTAATATTCATGATTTCCTCCTTGGAACAAAAGCAGGCTTTAATTTGAAGTTCACTGTCCGCAACACAGGATCATGAACCAGCGTAAATACTTGCTGCCCCGCCAATACTTCCAATCCATCTTTAACCGTTAAGGGTCCAAGATTTCGATCAATTTGGGGCAAGGTCTGGAGCATCACCCTCTGCAAGCTTTCCGGCTGTTGGTCTTTTGCAACAAACGTGAATCCCGAATAGTGCAACCACCACTGAATAGCCTGCCCAATGGTTTTAACATCCTGTGGGAAATGAACCTGCTGCACAGACAATAACGGATTGATTTGAGCAGCCAGAGGTTTGTTATCAACCGTGGCGTACCGATTAATTTGAGTTACATTCGCGCCCTGGGCGGTTAACGCTGACAAGGCGAGGACAGTAATAATCAATGCTTTTGACATCATCATCTCCAAGGCGTTATTCAGGCGTGGTTTCGGGCGTTTCGGTTTTATTCATTGTCATTTGTTTATCCATGCGTTTTTTTAAAAAAATCTCCTTTCGATCTACATCGATATGAGCTGGAGCCTGAATGCCAATAGCAACATGTCCATTAAAAATAAATAAAACCTTGAGCTTGATTTGATCGTCATCGATGAGAATTTCCTCTTTGATTCGCCGAGTAAATACGCGCATATGAAGCTCCTTATGCGCAGGCGCTTTGAACCCGATGGACGCGTGGTCAGTGCCAACGTACAAAATGGTGACTTCAATCTGACCTTGATTGATAATGATTTTTTTACCGGTGCGGCGTGTAAGTATTAGCATTTTTATCTCCTTCGTTAGTTAAACCCATACGTCATCCCGAGCGAAGCGAGGGATCTCCGAAAGTAGGCAACGCACCACATGCAGGAGATCCTTCACTACGTTCAGAATGACGTCAGGACGTCATTTTTTTAAAAGTTCAAGCATGTGTTTAAGGTGTTTCTTTGCGATGTCTTCATTGCCACGCTGAATCGATTTGAGCTCAATAATGCAAGGGTCAACGCGCTTCTGTATGGCACAGCAACAATCCATAAATTCAGGCAAAGTAGGCGGGTAGCCTTTTTTAGTTCGATAAGACAGCAACGCTTCTTTCAGGACTTGGTTATCAAATCGTTTTAAAGCAGTCGACCACTCAAGTTTGGTGATTTCCAGCAACTCCTCGTTCCTATACATGTTCCACCAGATGTAGCCATAAATTGCGGAAAGGCGGAGAAACAAACGCTCAATACGCTTATCAATTACGGTTGTATCTGAGTTAGACGCCATATTCACCCTCGCCGAAGCTGAAATCGGCACCACCTTTGCACGACTCCCAGAAGTCATCGAAGGATGATTTTTTTGCATAAGTTCTTTCATTGTGTGCATGTGATTTCTCCTGTGTAGTAATAGGGATAAGCTCATCATTCCAGCATTGATTGCTCAGCCAGTTAGCCGGATACCGCCAAGCAGGAACCCAATGCCCAGCTTGTTTCAGTGTTTTGTAATGTTGTTTTTGTGTTTCCAGATTAGTCATGATTTGAGAAAACAAAACGTCATCAGGGCTAAGTGTTTGAAACACCTCCCAAGCCTTCGCCTCATACACCTGCTGAGGATAGCTAGACCAAAATCTTTCAAATTTGTTACATAAAAAAATAAAATCAGGATCTGAGTTATGAGGTATGCCGGGTTTTACTGTTTTACACATGTCGGATTTTTGAGACGATTCAGTAAAAGTCATTGCTACAACAGGCTTTTTGTTGTGAGAAATGATGTCTGAAACAGATGTCGGGTTAGTGCCGGGTTTATTTGCAATAGAATTATCCGAACCAGCTAAAAGGCATTTTAAAATCAGATTCTTACTAGTCGACTGAATCTGAATAAGCCCCGCCAACTCAAGCCCTTTAACAACACGCCGCAACTGCTGCTTGCTCGGGCTACCTGATTGAATACCCTGATGCGGCTCAACGTACAAAGCCTCAGATAAAGACTGATAGCTGATTTTACGTTTGATCCCAACGATCAAAGTTGCTCGATCAATGTACGGACGAATCCCGAACAAGTACGTCAGCCGTTGAAGATGCGGCAATCCTGACATCGCCGATAATTCATGTGTGTTGATGAAAAGAAAATCCATGTTTAAACCACCTTTTTCAAAGTGGCCATCTGATATGAACTGGAAGATTCGATATCAAACGGCTTCAATTGATATAAAATAATTACACAATATGTATAATTTATGATTAATTGTAATTGGTGGGTTGGGGGTGTCAATAGGGTTTTAGGGGGTGTTATTAAATGAACGTAAATGAACTGGATTTATACGTCATCCCGAACGCAGTGAGGGATCGCCAGTATTTGGCACGGTGGCAATTTCGGAGATCTTCGGTTTTTATAACGTACAGGGTGATTTGTTCATTTATTTGATTGGTGATTATTTTTTGTTGTTAGTGTACTATGTGGTTGCTGTATGACGTATTTTATCGTTATTTATGATGGAGAAAATCATGTTGAAAATGCTTTTGATTGGATACCTTGTTTCTTTGTTTTTTAAGAGTGACCGAGACAATGATAGATACAGCGACGGATACGATGATGGATATAGCGATAGAGATAGCTATGATTCGGATTATAGGAGTAATTATCGTGATAATTGGTCAGATTAAATGAAAATTATTTGTTTCAATTCATCATACACTTTCATTGATTGAGTGACCTCTTTGCTGAGATGAATTTTAAAATCTTCATTATTCATTTTATTCCCAACCCCACATAAATCTTTGAGCTCCCCTGCTTTGCCCTTCACATCTTCATTTTCACAATCATTGATCAGTGAGCTATATTGCTGTTGTGTAACACTTGGGTATGCATATTGAATTACTTCATAATCAAAAAGATAGTTTTCAATTTCTTTCCTTTTAAGCATTCGCCTATTATTTAATGCGTTAGCGTTGATCCATTGTTCTCTTTGGTCATCAGTGGTTTCAGATCCGTCACTCTGTATGTCTTTATCCTTTAATAGAAGCAACTTAATATCTTTCAACGATTTTGATAATATAATAAGAGTCATTTCAGCGTGTTTATCGGGCTCTGTATTTCCGCCGCTTGAAACAAAAAGGGTGTCGTGAAATTCACTCTCAAAAATATTATTATATACAATTGCGTCTAGACCAGCTTCATTTCCTTTAGAATCAACTTGTTTTCTACCTTCACAATAAACAAGAGTTCGGGGGGCAACTAATCCCGTGAGGTCTTCGAGTGCAGTAGAAAAAATTTTCTTCCAGTTATTACGTGTCGGCTGCATAGGCGTGAGAGTCGTGGCGATATCAAAATCTTGATCTAAAAAATTTATTACTTGGGTTATATCTTTCAAGTCTTCTTGTAATGCTCGCAAAAAACCGATGCTATGCGTTGCTATCCAAAGCTGGCAATTTTCCGGAATAATTTTATTAATTTCAATTAGTAATTTTCTTTGAATTGCTGTGCTCAGGTGTAACTCTGGTTCATCTATACAATAGACCGTATCATCATATTCTTTCTCCCTGATTATTAAATCAATAATGATATCTATTACCTCTTTTTCGCCGGAAGAAAGATTTTCATATGGTATTTTTTCTGATTTTCCTTTGTCAAAAAACAGTTGTCCCTCATTTGGCTTGGTGACGTTTCCAAGAGATGAAATTTTAATGCTTAATACACGTGAAAGAATATTATTCATATGATTAAGTAATTCGCTTTTAACCTGATCACCGGTTTTCTTGCCTATATTAAATTCATCTATCAATATAGAGTAAAGTCTTTCATAATTATCAGAAAGTCTAGCATCCAATTGAATACTAGAATTTGGGCGAGAAGAATCTTCAAAAATATCCTCTTTTTGCTTCAGTTGCGTCATTTGAAGCCTACTTGTGTACCGGTATGCGCTTCGAATTATAAAGGATTTTTTTGTAATTACGTGTTCGACAGGTTGAGTAGTGATTTGTATTGAATTTTGTTCATGATATAGGTTTTCAATATCAGGTGAATGTAAGGATTTGGAGTAATAGGATGCAGGCATAGTACCACGAGTACCGCGGTATTGAGATGCCTTTTTCTCAAAGGCGTCAAAAATGCAGGATTTTCCACAACCATTGGGTCCAACAAGTGCAATGATTTTTTTTGGTTCATCACCAAGGTTTATCGTTAAATCATGAAAGCGTTTAAACGCCTCGACTCGTATTTGTTTTATTTTCATATTACAGCCTTAATCAAAACTTCATTTTTCTAATAATTTCTGAAAAATTCAGATTGCATACTTGACGATTACTGCCTATCTATATGATCTATATCGATATAGAAAAATTTAATTTTTAGCGGCACTGCTGTCGGTACTATTAATAAAAAGAAAAAGTCACATTTTTTTTGTGGTCTTCTCGTTGGTTTGAAATAATCCTGATCCTACAAGATCGGAGCATTAATCTGTATTTTTTAAGTCAGTTCCTGTAGTATACCACTGGTTAGTAAAGTTGTTCTAAAGGAGTGCTGTTCAAGGTGAAGTTCAACGAAGATTCAAGGGTGAAAATACCCACAATCCTGCATTTGATGCGTTTGGGCTATGGCTATCTGTCGCTAAAAGATCCAAAGGTCACGTGGGACGAATCAACAAACATCTTTACAGACATCTTTTTCCAAAGCATCAAGCGCATCAATCCTGCGCTAAATGATCTGGAAGTCAAACAATACCTCTCTGATGTGTCGCTTACTCTTGAAAATGAAGACCTAGGCAAAGCCTTCTATGAAAAACTCATAGATAAATCCGGTGTACGACTCATCGATTTAGAAGACTTTAATAACAACACCTTTAATATTGTCACCGAGCTACCTTATAAAAAAGACGATGATGAATTTCGACCAGATATTATTTTATTGATTAATGGGTTGCCGCTGGCGTTTATAGAAGTGAAGCGGCCAAACAACCGCGACGGTATTTTAGCCGAGCACAAGCGCATACAAACGCGCTTTCAAAACAAGAAGTTTAGAAACTTCGTTAATCTTACACAATTGATGGTGTTCTCCAACAACATGGAGTATGACGATAGCTCGCCCACGCCTATTGAGGGCGCGTTTTATGCTGCCGCGTCCTATAAAAAGCCTGCCTTTAATTATTTTCGAGAAGAGCAGGAATTTGACCTAGGTACGTTACTATCAACGATAGATGATGACGAAGAAACTGCTATACTCAAAGACAATAACCTATTGTGTATAAAACAGGCTCCAGAGTTTGCTAAAAACAAACACCCAGATACCCCCACAAACCGTATTTGTACCTCGTTATTTCAACGTGAGCGCTTAGCCTTTTTACTTGAGTTTGGTTTGGCCTATGTCAAAGACCGCACAGGTATACAAAAGCATATCATGCGCTACCCGCAAATGTTCGCTACTAAAGCCATAGAGCAAAAGCTCGAAGAAGGTGTTAAAAAAGGCATTATTTGGCATACCCAAGGCAGCGGTAAAACAGCACTGGCATACTACAACGTCAAATACCTCTCAAACTACTTTCAAAATAAAAACGTCATCGCCAAGTTTTACTTTATTGTGGATAGGCTTGATTTGCTTATTCAAGCTGGGCGAGAGTTTAAGGCTCGTGGATTAGTCGTACACAATATCGAATCAAGAGAGGCTTTTGCCAGAGACATCAAACAAACCACCGCCATACACAATAACAGCGGCAAAGCCGAAATTACCGTCGTCAATATTCAAAAGTTTAAAGATGATCCCGATGTTATTAAAAACGGCGACTATAACCTCAATATTCAGCGAGTATTCTTTTTAGATGAGGTGCACCGTAGCTATAATCCAAAAGGCAGTTTTTTAGCTAATTTGGAGCAATCCGACCGTAATGCAATCAAGATTGGTTTAACCGGTACGCCGTTATTGGGTGAGGAATACAATTCTAAATTATTGTTTGGTGGTTACATACACAAGTACTACTACAACGCATCCATTAAAGATGGTTATACCCTGCGTTTAATTCGCGAAGATATTGAAACAAGCTATAAACTCAATTTACAAAAAACCCTCGAAGAAATCGAAATTCTCAAAGGTAATACAGATAAAAAGCTAGTTTACGCTCACGAAAAGTTTGTTGAGCCTATGCTGGATTATATCGTCAAAGACTTTGAGCAAGCTCGTATATCTATGAACGACTATACCATCGGCGGCATGGTGGTCTGTGACTCATCTAATCAAGCTAAAATGATGTATGACATCTTTCAAGCGCAATACGCCAAACCAGGATTAGTAGACGATCTGCCAACTTCTTACTTTATGGTCGCCGAACCAAAAGCCACATATAACGCCAAGAAAAAACAAAATAGCCAAGTTACTACCGCCGCCCTGATTCTGCACGATATTGGCACCAAAGATGAGCGCAAACAGTTAGTTGAAAACTTCAAAGAAGGCAAAATCGACTTTCTGTTTGTATTTAACATGCTACTAACCGGCTTCGACGCACCACGTCTTAAAAAGCTTTACATAGGGCGTGTGATTAAAGCTCACAACCTCTTGCAAACCTTAACCCGTGTAAATCGAACTTATCAAAACTTCAAATACGGTTATGTGGTGGACTTTGCAGACATAGAAAGCGAATTTGAGAAAACCAATAAAGATTACTTTAGGGAGTTGCAGTCTGAACTCGGCGATGAAATAGAGCACTATAGCAACCTGTTTAAGTCACAAGAAGAAATCTTAAAAGAAATACAAGAAATCAAAGATGTTTTGTTCCATTTTGACACTAACAATGCCGAAGTATTCTCGGATCAAATTACACAAATCAATTCGCGTGATGAAATGTTAAAAATCACACACGCTTTAAACAACGCTAAGAGCCTGTACAACCTTATACGCTTGTCCGGCGATTTTGAGATGCTTGAAAGGCTGGATTTTAAAACTCTCAATGTATTATTAAAGGAGGCCGATAGACGCCTAGCCCTTATCAACACCAAAGAAGCGCTAGAAAACAATGTTGATACTTCAAATCTGCTTAATGTCGCCCTAGAAGACGTTATCTTCGCCTTTACTAAAGTCAACGAAGAGGAGATGATTCTAGCTGATGAGCTAAAAGATATCCTTCAACGAACACGCGAAGGCCTAGGTGATAATTTCGATCCGCGAGACCCCGAGTTTATTACCCTAAAGGAAGAGCTTGAACGCTTATTTAAAAAGAAGAACCTAAGCGAGGTCACCAAAGAGCAGATGGAAAGCAACATTAAAGCTCTAAACGAGATATATAATCGAGCCAAAGAGCTGGAACGAAAAAACCAGCTATTAAGAGCCAAATACGACAACGACGAAAAATACGCCCGTTTGCACAAACGCCTAATGGCAAAAGACCCCTTAACCGATAGCGAAAGCAAACTTTTTGACGCCCTTAAAGGCTTAAAAACCGAAGTAGACAACCAAATACAGCAAAATGCCAAAATGCTAGACAATGAAAGCTTTGTTGAAAAAATGGTTATGCGTATTGTTGTCGACCAATTTAAAAACAAACAGCATATACCCTTAACTGCTCTTGCAACCAAACGTATCAACGGCTTAATAGTGAAAGAATACATGAACGAATACCATGGTAGGGCGGCATAAAAACGGCTGATCTATCTGATTTCAGACCATTTACCTAGAGAAAGTAATGACTACAACACAGCACTTTGCACAACAAACTAAAAAACTTATCGATGATCTAAAAAGCGTTTGCGCTAATTATGGTCTAGGTAACGACGGCAACGAATTTAAAATCATCACTCAAGTATTTTTGTATAAATTCCTGAACGATAAATTCGTCTATGAAATTAAACAATTAGACGAACGCATCGGCAATGCAGAAAGTTGGGAAGAAGCTCTTAAAGCCCTAAACGGCGATGAATACGAAATGCTAATGATGCAACTAAGCGAAAGCACTGCTCGTATCAGTTCAGACCATTTTATTTCGACGCTATTTGCCAAGCAAAATGAACCAAACTTTGCCGACATTTTCGATACCACCTTAGTTGATATTGCCCGTGATAACAGCGATATCTTCTCAGTGCTCACTGACGGGGGCGAAAAAATTGTCCTATTCGAAAACCTAAGTAAATACGTCACTGATAAACGGGATGATTTTTGTAAAGCGATTGTAAATAAGCTCACAGGCTTTAGCTTTGAACACATCTTTAATGAGAAGTTTGATTTTTACGCCACTATCTTTGAGTACCTGATTAAAGACTACAACACCAACAGCGGTGGAAAATATGCTGAGTACTTTACTCCACACGCGGTGGCCAAAATCATGGCACGTTGTTTAGTGCCAAAAAATGAGGGAAGAGAAATCCAAAATGTGACCTGTTATGATCCCTCGGCAGGCTCCGGCACCTTGTTAATGAATCTTGCCCACGAGATAGGCGAAGACAAATGTACCATCTACTCGCAAGATATCTCGCAGAAATCATCGAGTTTATTGCGTTTGAACCTGATACTTAATGACTTAGTACACTCTATACATAACATAATTAAGGGTAACACCATATTGGATCCATACCATAAAAAAGACAGTGGCGACCTAGAACAGTTTGACTACATCGTTTCGAATCCACCGTTTAAGCTCGACTTTTCCGATTATAGTAAAGATCTAGAAAGTAAAGAAAATCACGACCGTTTTTTTGCTGGTGTACCCAAAGTACCGCCTAAAGAAAAAGAGTCCATGGCAATTTATTTAATGTTTCTACAGCATATTATCTATTCGCTCAAGGCCAAAGGCAAAGCCGCCGTTGTTGTTCCGACAGGGTTTATTACCGCCCAAAGCGGTATTGATAAGAAAATTCGTCAAAAGCTGGTAGATGAAAAAATGCTCGCGGGAGTGGTGAGTATGCCCTCCAACATCTTTGCCAATACAGGCACCAACGTATCGATATTATTTATCGATACGACGAATAAGCAGGACGTGGTATTGATAGACGTCTCAAACCTTGGTGAAACCATCAAAGATGGTAAAAACCAAAAAACCGTGCTTAGTCACGCAGAAGAAGATCTGATAATCAATACTTTTAATAATAAAGAGGCCATTGAGGACTTTTCAGTGGTGGTGAAATATGAGGATATTGCGGCGAAAAATTATTCATTAAGTGCAGGTCAGTATTTTGAGGTGAAGATTGAGTATGTTGAAATTACTCAAGACGAGTTCGATGAAAAAATTAAGGGGTTTGAAGAAAATTTAAATGTATTATTTGAACAGTCTGGCATGCTAGAGAGTAAAATCAAGAATAAATTGAAGGAAATCAAGCATGCTTAAGTTCCTGTTGCAGCGTTTTGATGAAACTAATACTCAGTTTATCGATGGTGATCGTGGTGTAAATTATCCTAATAAATCCGAATTATTACCTAGCGGGGATTGTGTGTTTTTAAGTACAGGCAATGTTACCACTACTGGGTTTAAATTTGATGCGGTTGATTTTATAACGTCAGAAAAAGACCACAAGTTAAGAAAGGGAAAAGCTGCCCGTAATGATGTAATAATGACCACCCGTGGAACAGTTGGAAATGTAGCATTTTATAGTGAGCAAATACCTTACGATAACATTAGGATAAACTCGGGAATGCTCATTGTTCGTCCCGATGCAAACGAATACCTACCTTATTTTTTATATTTGTATTTCAGGTCTGATTTATTTAAGAGGCAATGTTTAACAAATGGTTCTGGGAGCGCACAACCACAACTGCCTATTGGCGCACTGAAAAATATATCCTTACCAAAAATAAGTATTGATATGCAACATAAAATCATTGACACAGTAAAAATAATCGACGAAAAAATAGCCCTAAATAACAAAATCAATACTGAGCTAGAAGCCATGGCCAAGTTTATCTACGACTATTGGTTTGTACAATTCGACTTCCCCGACGCCAACGGTAAGCCCTACAAATCATCGGGGGGAAAAATGGTCTACAACGAAACCTTGAATCGTGAAATTCCTGATGGGTGGGAAACTAAAGAGCTTTCTTCTATATTAAAAAGTAATTATGCCTCAATTGGAAAAAATGACTTATTTGATGAGATTGAATATTTGGATACAGGAAGCTTAACGAAGAATATCGTTGAAGGTACTGAACGAATAAATTCGATAAAAGATAAAGTACCCAGCAGGGCTAAAAGAATCGTTCATAAAAATGATATCTTATATTCTACAGTGAGACCTAACCTATGCCACTATGGAATAGTCAAAAAACCATTGCAGAATATGGTGGCTTCAACCGGATTTGTACAGCTTGCTAGTAAAATAACCTGGATTAGCAACGATTTAATATACACGTTTTTAACATCATCTTGGGTTACGAGTAGATTACATCAAATAGCTGCGTTAGCGGTATCTGCATATCCTTCAATATCGCCAAATAATATTTTGGAGTTAAATATCACTTTACCAAAAGATGAAAAATTAATTGAGCCTATTAATTTGAAATTTGACACAATCTATTCAAAAATTTCACTTAATCAACAAGAAAATCTGGAATTATCAAAGCTTAGAGACTGGCTTCTCCCCATGTTAATGAACGGTCAAGTCATCGTAAATGACGTTAGCATCAGGGGATAAAAAGGACGTTAACGTCATGGCAACACAATATTCAAACCGACAGTTTTTTGGAAAAACACCTAATTTGTATCTGGCCAAACTTTTAGCCGTATAGTTGAGACGCTGGAGGATGATTTTGAGGCGACGGTGCGAGATTCAAAATAGAAATATTAATGGGATTAAGGTAAATGACGTTAATTCTCGCTGAAGTTAGTCAAGATGATGGATTTTTTGTAGCTGATACTTTGTTGAATGACGTGTATTCAATTGATAGGCCTACACTATTCAATGGAGCATTTCATGCGTTGAAAGTGCACATTTTATGTGAAAAGCTTTGTATAGGATTCGCAGGAAATTACGACTTGGGTCTGACTGTTATTAATCAAGTTGGGAATTATTTAGAAAAAAATGAAAAAACAATCGACGATTTATTACTGCCGGTAATATGCTCTTTATATGAAAAGGAGTACAAGTCGCGTGACCTGCAACCGGATGCTTGTGAATTTTTAGTGATGATCATTGCGGAAAGCGGAAATGTGTTAACAAAAATTATAGCTACCCAGTTAGTTTGTGAACATAAGAAAATACACAGAGCATATATCGGCAATAATAGCGCCTATTGTCAACTGCAATCCCTAAGGGAACTCTCTAATGTCCCTGACTGGCAACATATTCAACAACCCGATGGTACCTTTGAAATTATACCTTTTCAAATCTCTGATCTAGAGAAAAATTTTAATGAAATATCAGACGCTATGATAAAAATACCGACACAGATAAAAAAACCTTCAGTTGCAGTTTTGGGTGATAGTGTTATACGGGTAAGAATCGCCAAATCTGGTAATTTTGAATATATGCAGCAAGTGGTGCGAGGATCAAGTGAAGCAGAGAGTAATATTGGAATTTCTCTTTTGACATCAGTTGCTCCAAAATATGGTATTGGTATTTTTTATGAAGCTGGTGGTATTGGCGATCTGTTTATTGCGGGAGATCGTGAACATGTGAGACGAATTAAAGCTTTTACACTCGCGGAGTTTAAAAAAATAGCACATCAAGATTATCAGCTAACGCTTGATGGTGCATGTTGGTAAACTTTGTTGGGCATGTACTAATCTATGAGAGGAAGCAATTTAATTAGTTCTAAAACAGACTGACATTGCTCGCGTCGTGGGTTTGATGTCTCTCTTCTCTCATTGAAGGCCTAAGGGGAAATTGTTATGCATAAAGTTGAACCAGCAACTAAAGATTTTGGCAAAATAAATCAACTTATTCATGACATCGAAGAGAAGTTAACATTTTTTCATCGATTGTTTACTAAAAGTGCTAACGTTGATTATTTTCTTGAAAAAAATATAGCTAAGCGCATTGAGGTTTGTTTGGATACCATTGGCGATACCTTGATGGGGGTTAAAGATTATTTAAATTCAGATATAAAGTATGGCTCTGGGTTTAACTATTTGTGTATCTACGGTGTGCTACAAATGCTATTCGTTCAACAAGATGCGGTTGGGCATCTATATGGATGCTTACGGGACGGTTATGCACCACAAGAAGAGTTAACTCAAATTCGTAATGTACGGAATCTTATAGTAGGGCATCCAACAGATAAAAAAATCAACAAAATTTCTCATTATGCTGAAATTATCAGAATGACACTGGAAAAATACAGTTTTACATCGCTGGTTGAAGATGAAAAAGGAAACTTTGAATCAAAAAATTATGATGTTATAGATCTAATTAAAACTCAGTTTTTTCATGTTAATAATGAGCTGGAAAATATAAAAAAAATTATGGAGGATGATCCTGATATTTGTATGGGCTAAATTATTGTTGTTAGTTATATGTGTTTGGGTTGATATACGATCGTGATCAAGGCTAGGTCACAAGCTCAATGTCTGCCTTCTTGCCTTTTAAATTCCTCAACCACATCACCCCAAAAGCACAAACCACCAACACAATCACCAACAAAGTAGGCGCGGTAGAACTACCCGCCATATCCAAAAGCGTCAAAGACAACAAAGGCGTCAACCCCGCCGATAGACTAGCTGCAGTAGAATACAAAACCGACAAAACTGTACAGCGTAAATTCAAAGGAAACATCTCCGCCAGCATCACCGGCACAGTCGCGTAATATGCACCAGCAGGTATGGATATCAAAGACTGGATCAAAACTAACGCGCTATAGTTCCCGTGAGAAAGCAGGTAGAAGTAGGGCTGGGATAAAAACCAAAACCCAATACTTGCAGCAATCACAATTTTTTCTCGGTTGATTCTATCGGATAGCCTGCCAATGACTGGAAATACACACAGCATCACAATCAAGGAAACTATGTTGGATACAATGATTTGTTGATCCGTGAAGTGCCCGGCGAGATGAGCTTGTATTGGAGCATAAATGTAAATTTGAAACGTTGTGGTCACGCCTAGACAACTTAATGCGAATACATATAAGCATTTTAATTTGTTTGCGCCAATGTACTGGTGACCTTGTTTATATAAGTCTCTGAATTTTGGTTTGGGGTGATTGGCATAATACATCACGTATTCTAGGCTTTCCGGGATGCATAATCTGATGTACAGGCCTATTGATGATCCCAGTAACGCCAAGATGAAGGGGAGGCGCCAGATAGCCCATTCGAGTTCTGGATAGGCTTCTATTAAGCAGGTAACGGCCAGCGTTGTTATGGAGGCTACAAGTAATCCCGCCATCGTGCCGAATGATGCCCAGCTGCCTGAGTAGCCTTTGTGGGAGGCTTCGGCATTTTCTACCAAGTAGGCGGACGAATTAAGGTATTCTGCACCACAGGAGAAACTTTGGATGATTCGTAATAGCAGCAGGATTACCATTGAGGTGGTCCCGATTACACTGTTTGAAGGGATGAAACCGATTAAGGCGGTGGCGATTCCCATGCTTAGAATGGATGCCGCCAGTGTGATTTTTCGTCCGTAGGCATCGGATAGTAATCCTAAAAATATCGCACCAATCGGACGTGCTAGGTAGCCTGCAAAGAACGTGGCGAAGACCATTATTAGTGCTTTGCTCGCATCGCCCATTAAATACTTTGCGAAGTAGACAGATAGCAGTCCACATATGGCCATATCAAAGCCTTCAATCAGGTTTCCCAGCATGCCAGCCAGAATGATGCGAGTTTGGTGCTTCATCTTGTTTATAACCTATTTAATAATTCGGTGCGTGTTGTTAATGTTTCTTTGTCCTCGACGTGATCGAAGAAGAGGATCCCGTTCAAGTGGTCGATTTCATGTTGAACAATGCGGGCTTCAAAGCCGGTTGCGCGTTTTGTTATGGCATTACCTTCCAGATCAAAACCAGAGTACTCGATTTCTGTTGCACGGGGCACTTGTCCCATTAGTTCGCCGGAATTGAGACATCCTTCATATCCCAATTCTTTTTGTTGAGATAAAATTCTCAACGCAGGGTTAATCAATACAGTATCTGGAATCTGTTCTTCAATATTTTGTCGTTTGGTATAAGCGGTTCCAAACACAATGACTCGTTTGCTGACCCCGATTTGTGGGGCAGCAACGCCGACGGCGCATTTTTCTTTCATGATTGCGATCATATCTTGAGCCAGTTGTTTTAACCAGTTTGATTTAAATTCTGATTCAGGAACCGGTTCAGCTTGTTCTCTCAGTGTGGGATTACCTTGTTCAAGTATTCTTTTCATAATGCTCCTTGGTTATTGACGATAAGTCTTAAAGACGGTCTGTTTGTGATATGCGTTTTGTTCTGTTCGGGCAGGGGAATTGCTTTCATAATTTTTTGTAAACAATAGCGTCCCATACATATTAGCTGTTCGATTCGGTTCAATATTTTGTTTTTTATCGTTGCATCTGTTGATTTCAATGCGAATGAGTAAACAACACGGTATTCCTCAAATTTGGAGGGCACAGCGATGCCTATGCTAAACCCGGGTGTTTTCTGTTTGTGAAGATATAGTGTTTCCCGCCAGTCTTTGTGATAGAGCTTTTCCCATATCTGTGCTTCACCTTGTTGGATAAAATCAGAATGATAGCTTCCATCAAATGGCCATATGTTATGTTGGATCAGATTAAATTCAATGGATTTTTGTGATGAAAAAAATAGTAATTCATCCGCTGGGGTAAGTAATGCTATTCCAATATAATCAATTTCAAGATGTCCCAGAACATCATGAAATATTCTGTTAACCGTTCGAAAATGTTGAAACAAAAACGCCTCGGCTTGCGGGTGAAGGGTTATTGTCGTACAGCTTAAATCCATATGGGTAGACTTCTTATGCTATATGGCTTTGTTGTTTCGCTGTTTCATCTTATTTGAAGAAATCGAACCAACGGCCATATCAATTATTTTATGTAACATTTCCTTTGATGTGCTGATCTCTCGTACATCACGGGTCAATTCTAACACAAAATTGCCAAAGTCGTCTGCGTTTTCAGTTTCATTCTTAAATGCAGAGTAACTTTCATTTAATATGTACCGCATCGTATCCTCATCAATCGGTTTAACCTGCTCAGGTTGGTTCTGTTCACCAAATAACAACCATCCCGGTGAGACATTTAAACACGCCGCAATACCTACGACCTTCTCATAATCCGGCAACCCATCTCCGCGAATATAACGCCGACAAATCTGCTCCGAAGCCCCGGCAAACTTTGCAAGCGTGGTGATACATATACCACTAGGCGAGCGTGATGCAGTATGTCCGCTGGATTTCATCGCTTCAATCAGTCGATTTGAAAAAGTTTTTTGCTGTCCCATAGTATTTCCTCAAATGTAATAAAACGAGATTAACATATAAAACAGTATCAATCAATTTCATATCATATGTTTAATATATTTTCGTTATATTTGTGTTGATATTAATATGACTATCGTATTAATATCCATTTCGGATGCCGAAATTCACTTTAAAAAAGTGCGTTGTACTGATTTAACGAGGTTCACAGGAGTTGTACAGATGCAAAATTCAAATATTCAAAACTTATCACAGCAAGTATTCTTTATCACGGATCTGGAAAGAATCATCGGGAGGAATCGTTTGACGCTGAGGCGTTGGTGGATGGAAGGGAAATTTCCAAAACCAATTAAGCTGAATGGCACGACATTGGCTTGGCATTCAGATGTGATCTACGCCTGGATTAATCAGAATCTGAAGATGAGTGTGGCAGTATGAATTAATATTTCGAAATTTTAGCCTTATTCAGAAAGAAAATAACCAACCCATTATATTTAAGGAAGCTAAGTCATGAAGAAAAAATCACCCGTTAGTCTGACGCTCTTGTTGAGTGTCATCAT
>JABDAB010000018.1:0-202 GCA_013289415.1 Gammaproteobacteria bacterium | reverse complement strand
GTATTGATAATATTAAATCAATAACATATGGGGAGTATTTGTTTATGGATAGTTGCAATTTGCGTGATCAAGATGTCCCGCAAATTCTCTCTTATCTTAACGCTAATCCAAAAATTAAACTGGTGGATTTATCCAATAACTATATTGCGGATCAGGGTGCATCGCTTTTTTCAACGAACTCTAATGTGGGGTATCTTTCTCT
>JABDAB010000017.1 GCA_013289415.1 Gammaproteobacteria bacterium | reverse complement strand
AAAAAGCAGATCGATCGGACTCGGGCGGGCTCGGGCTCGGGCTCGGTCACGCGCTCGGGCCCGTATTAGATCGGTTTTTTGTCCAAAGTACAGTGCATTAACGACTGCGTGATGCATAAAACGCGCCAATCATCGCCAATAACCCTCCACACATCGACAGTATGGAGGGTTTTTCATGCAACATGATAAATCCAAGTATGCTGGATATTACTGGCATTGAGTATAAATACATACTGGCATTTGATGCTGACAATGCCTGTAATACATAACTCCATGCAAGATAAGCCAAGGCCGCAGGGAAAACCCCAAGGTAAATCACAGCCCATGTTGCCTGCGGCTGGGCCACAAAAAATTCCCGCCACAAGGCTGGTGCAAATATCATCATTGACAGGGTTCCACCCCAAATAATCCATGATGTAACCGCCACGGGATGGTAATGTCGTAAATAGGGTTTTTGTAGAAGAGAATAAGCCGCACTCGTTAATGCTGCGATAAAAATAATCAGAACACCATAGCTGATAGAGACTCCATCACTTCCAGCTATAACCATCAGCGCAAGGCCGACTAAACTGATCAAAATACCAAAATAAACCGTACGGGTCGGGCGCTCGCTTAAAAAAACAACTGCAAACAGAACTGTTAGCGCAGGTGTTAGGCCAATCACAAAGCTTGCAACCCCGGCAGAGACTGTCTGCTCACCATAATTCAGGCAAGTATTGTAAACGCCGATCCCCGCCACACCAAGCAGACCCAATTGCAACCGATCTGACCACGGTATTTTTTGACAACTGGATTGACGGATGTATATCAATGCCATACATGTGGAGGCGATTAGAAAACGAAATAGTGCCAAGGAGCCAGGCGAGTACGATGTTAGGCCAATTCGTATGCCTACAAAGGCGGATGCCCATAAAAAAATAGCTAAAAAAAGACCTGCTTTTATTTTGAAGGATTTCATAAACACCTGCAATAATGTAAAACCATATAGATGTTTTAATTCTAGCAGATATTTCAGAATTTGAATTTTGCACCGAGTAGGGTGGGCAAAGGAGCGTAAGCAACGTGCCCACCCTACTCCGTTATCCCTCAAACGGATCGCGCAAAATAATAGTCGAATTTCGCTCTGGACCGGTGGACAACATATCAATCGGCACCCCAACCAACGCTTCAAGGCGTTTGATATAGGCCAGTGCATTTGCAGGTAATCCATCCATAGAGGTCACATCAGCCGTTGATTCTGACCAGCCAGGCATGTCTTCGTATACAGGTTCCAAACCGATAAAATCTTCAGCTGCCTGTGGAGGATAGCTGAGCAGTTCGCCATTAATATCGCGATAAGCTACAGCAATACGAAGGGTGTCCAAGCCATCCAGAACATCCAGTTTGGTCAGGCACAAACCTGACAGACTATTGATTTCAACAGATCGTTTTAATAATACTGCATCAAACCAACCACAACGACGCGGACGACCGGTGACAGCACCAAATTCATGACCTCGCTCGGCCAGACGCGCGCCAACCTCATCTGTTAACTCAGTGGGAAATGGTCCACCACCAACACGTGTGGTGTAAGCCTTGGTAATGCCCAGAACATAATCCAGATATAACGGTCCAAAACCAGCGCCATTGACCACGCTGCCAACACAGGTGTTAGACGATGTGACAAACGGATATGTCCCATGATCTATATCAAGAAATACACCTTGTGCACCTTCAAATAAAATGGAGTCACCCTGTCTGCGATGTTCATGCAAGCGCGTTGTGACATCAGTTACCATCGGTCTCAATTCTTCAGCCCACACATGCGCTTCATCCAGCAATGCCGCCAAATCCACAGCCGGTTGGTGATGGTAATTTGTCAGTACAAAGTTATGATACTCTAACAATTCTGTCAATTTAGCAGTAAATCGATCCCAATTAAACAAGTCACTAACTTTCAATGCACGTCGCGCTATTTTATCTTCATAAGCGGGTCCAATACCACGCCCGGTTGTACCAATAGCGGCATTACCTTTATGAATTTCACGGGCTTTATCCAGAGCCACATGACAAGGCAAAATTAACGGGCAGGATTGACTGATATGTAAACGACTGCGTACATCAATGCCCCTACTTTCCAACTCTCTGATTTCAGTCAGCAGCGCATCGGGTGCTAACACCACACCATTGCCAATATAACATTGAACATGCGTACGTAGCATGCCTGAAGGAATAAGCCGTAAAACAGTTTTAACCCCATTGATTATCAGCGTATGTCCTGCATTGTGTCCACCTTGATAGCGAACGACAACCTGTACATCGTCGGTTAACAAGTCAACAATTTTACCCTTGCCCTCATCACCCCATTGCGTACCCACTACTACAACATTTTTACCCATAATAAATTCTTACTCTAAAAGTTATTTTATTTTTTCCCTTCGACGCTTTGATTCTTTCCAAAACCCCGTTTGAAGTAATCAAAAAACGCGCTGCTTTGATCAAGCACCAAAATGTCGCTCTTATTATTAAAGCTGCCTTCATACGCTTTTAAACTGCGGTAGAATGCAAAAAAATCCTTGTTTTGACCAAATGCTTTCGCATAAATTTCTGCAGCTTTGGCTTGTCCTTGGGCGCGGATAATCTGCCCATCACTAGTCGCCTGAGCAAGCAAAATCGTCACTCTGGCATCGGCTGTTGCCTGAATTGCTTCAGCTTGAGCTTGGCCGTCAGCACGATGATGATTAGCAATTTTTTGCATATCCGCACGCATACGTTGATAAATGGCATTGCTGGTGTTGGCTGGCAATTCTATCCCTTTAATGCGCACATCCACTACATGAACGCCCAATTGAGACGCTTGCTCTTCAGCACGCTCTCGCAGTACATCCATCACATCATCGCGACCACCAGAAATCACATCAGAAATTGTCCGTTTGCCAAATTGGGCGCGCAGGGAGGTATTTAATTGCTGCTCAAGTAGCGTTTCAGCCTTAAACTCGTTACCCCCGGTTGATTTAAAATACTGTGCCAAATCTTCAATACGCCACTTGACATAATAATCAACAATCACATCCTTCTTTTCTTTTGTCACAATACGGGATGACTTGATATCCAGGGTCTGAATTCGAGTATCAAAAACGCGTACACTTTCGATAAACGGCATTTTCATATGTAAACCAGGCGCCAAAATTCGCACTTTACTGGTTTGCGCGTCATTAACCAAACGCCCCAGTCGCAACAGAATGCCATGCTGACCTTGCGTAATAGTAAATAAACAACTAAACAGTACCAGCAATATAAAAAAAGCCACCACGCCCAGGATTGTTTTTGTTGCATTCATCAACCAGCCCTCCCTTGACGTTCGGTAGATCTTGTCGTTTGACGGCCATCCACCAAGACACTATTTTCTTGCTGGCCTGGTATTGAAACACGATTCATGAGATCTGCCTTACTCAGTTTGGTGTCGGGCGGATTTAAAGCTAATTTGTCCAATGGCAAATACATCAGATTACCCGCCTTGCCATCAACAATAATCTTGCTGGTTGCGCTTAATATTTGTTGCATGGTATCCAAATACATCCTCTCTCCGGTCACGAATGGTGAGCGCGTGTATTCTGGCAACAACTCCAAAAACTCAGCCGTTTCACCTTTGGCTCGTAAAACAACCTGCTCAGCATAGGCTTTCGTTTCTTCAAAAATTCGCTTGGCATTACCTTCAGCGATGGGAACTACCCGTGCTGCATAGGCACCTGCTTGTTCTTTAAATCGCTTTTCATCTTCCTGAGCTTTAATAGCATCATCAAACGCATCTTGCACATTTTCAGGAGCACGCGCAGGTTGTGGGGATACGTTAACAATAATAATCCCTGTTTTATAACGCGCAAGTGTCTTGACGAGGAAATCCTGTACACTAATTCCCCAGGCATCGCGACCTTCTGTAATGATTTGATCCAGCGTTGTGGTGCCCACTACCTGTCGTAAAGCACTGGACGTTGCCTGCTGTAAGCTTTCCTCCGGATCAGTCACATTGAACAAATACTCTTGTAAATCACCAATACGATATTGCACGGCCAGTGCCACAGACACCAGATTTTCATCTTTAGTCAGCATTTGCGCCGAATATGAATAATCAGACACACGATCAACGTTCAAAACAATTTTTGACGAGATGAAACGTGGAATCCAATGCGGACCGGGACCCACAGTTTCTATATATCTACCAAACCGCAAAATGGCCGCCTGCTCGGCAGGATCAATGATGAAGATCCCGGACAAACCCCATAAAATAAAGACGGCAAATAACACTATCATCGCCAGAAAACTGCCATTTGAACTTGGCCCTGAATCTGAAACGGATTCCGATGTAGTCTGTTTTTCAGAACCACGCAAAAACATTTTTTTCAATTTGTCTTGCAAACGTTTCAATGCCTCATCCAGATCCGGAGGCTGGCTTTTGCCACCCCAAGGATCTTTGCCTTTATCTGGCCCATTCCATCCCATTAATTACGCTCCGCGCTAAAAAATAGAATTCTATGGGGTATGGCCAGTTTAAGCAAGTATCTCCTTATTTCTGTCGAATAAAAATCAAATCCCACACGCCATGTCCCAAACGTGTACCCCGCTGTTCAAATTTGGTCAGTGGTCGCGTATCAGGACGAGGAGAATACCCTGCATCAGGATTTTGATTGCGTAAAGTCGATTGAGCTGATAATACAGAGTGGATATGTTCAGCATAATTTTGCCAGTCAGTTGCACAGTGAATAAATCCCCCTACTTTAATTTTTTGAACAAGCATGTCGATAAATTCAGTCTGAATCAGGCGTCGTTTATGATGGCGCAATTTAGGCCATGGATCAGGAAAGAATATCTGAACACCTTCCAGGGAATTATCCGCCAAACAATTCTTAAAGACGTCCACTGCATCATATGGTGCAACGCGCACATTCGTAACACCTTCATCATGTAAATCAGCGACCAAACTGCCGATGCCTGCGAGGTGTACCTCGATGCCTAAAAAATCAAGGTCGGGGCGCATTTTTGCCATCGTAAATAGAGATGCACCCATACCAAATCCAATTTCAACAACTGTATCAGCAATCCGGCCAAACTCGGTTGGCAAGCACCAAGGTGCTACAGGTTCAGGCATCACATAATCTGTTAACCAATGATCCAATCCCTGCTGCTGACGATTACTGACGCGCCCTGTCCGTAATACAAAACTTTTAATTGCTCGTCGCTGCATTTTAACCCCTCTGCCAAAAGCGAGGATTATGCACGGGCAGTACCATGAATGTCCAATAACACTGTTTTTTTAGACCAATTTTTGCCAACATATTGCATCCGAACTAATTATTTGCTATAAATCGCAACCTGTAATTTATTTCAGCCAGTTCGCGATGCGAATAAACTAATTTTTTTAAACAAATCTGACCCATGATTGCATGATTGTCAGACACGTTGGAGTAACATCATGTCAAGAGTATGCCAGGTTACTGGTAAGCGACCCATCAGTGGAAATAACGTGTCGCATGCCAACAATAAAACAAGACGACGCTTTCTACCTAATATTCAGCACCATCGTTTCTGGGTTGAAGAAGAAAATCGATTTGTATCCCTCAAATTAACACCACGAGGAATGCGCACTATCGATAAATTGGGAATTAAAGTTGTTCTCGATAAGTTACGCGCTAAAGGCGAAAAAATTTAATTGAAGGGGAAACACCATGGCAGCTGTCCGCATTAAGATTAAAATGGTATCCAGCGCAGGAACCGGTTATTTTGTTACAACGACAAAAAATCCGCGCACAACTACCGGTAAACTTAAATTTAGACGCTATGATCCTGTTGTACGTAAACATGTAGAGTTTAACGAACAAAAAGTAAAATAATTTATTTTGACGAGGGCTCGGTTTTTTAGCGGGCCCTTTATCCACCTTGTTATAACCTAGGCATATCTTGTCTGAACACCCATCTTTGTGTAATTTTAAATCATAATGTTTTAATAAATCTTGTTTATCACTGGATAATCGCTATAAATCAGATACACTGTAAATTAAGGAAGGTATCTTTTGGATCGTGGTTGAAAATAATAAGGGAGAAATATCATGCAAATAAACCTCACGGGTCATCGAGTCGAAATCACCCATGCTTTAAGAGCATTTACAGAAGAAAAAATCAATAAACTTGAACGCCATTTTGACAAAATTACCGCTATCCACGTAACATTTGATGTTGAGAAACTAAGACAAATTGTAGAAGCCACCATTTTGGTATCCAAAGGTGAGTTACATGCCAGTGCAGAATCTGAAAACATGTACACCGCAATCGATCTACTGATCGACAAACTCGATAAACAACTCATCAAACACAAACAAAAAAAACTTGACCATCGTGATCATACTGGACGACCTTGGGATGAGGGTAAAGAGCAGGAGCTGGAGTAAAGAAAGGACATCTCACAAACCAATGACACTACCTTAAACCTAGAAAAAGCAGTTGAATCGTAGCGAGATGGTCTAATGTGCTGATTCATCAAGACTTTTCGATGATTTTTTGCTGAAACCGTATCACCCATACAGTGAAGTAAAAAATCATCGAAAAGTCTTGATGAATCAGTGCAGTAGGCCATCGGAGTAGATTCAACTGCTTTTTCTAGGTTAAACCGTAGGGTGGGTAAAGGAGCCAGAGGCGACGTGCCCACCAGATTCAAAGTGATGACCTTGCAACTAATCCCATTGATGTCACAAACAATATTTGAGCTTTATGAAAACAATTAAAATTAGCATTATCAATAAATTGGGTCTACACGCCCGAGCCTCAGCAAAATTTGTTTCTACAGCGGCAAGATATCAAAGCAGAATAGATGTAACCAAAGACGCTCAAACCATCAATGGGAAGAGCATTATGGGCGTGATGTTGCTCGCCGCACACAAAGGCTGTGAGTTAACATTACAGATTAACGGGCCCGATGAAGATGCCATGGAAAAGGCACTGGTTGATCTGATTAACAATCGTTTTGATGAAGCGGAATAATATCCCCATAGGGTCCATAGGGTACCGGATCGGAGGGTGATATTGACGCTCGGAGAACGGTCAGATTTGAGTGCATCTTGAACGAAAACGGTTTCGAAAAAGCTTTTCGAAACCGTTTTCGTTCAAGATGCACACAAATATGGCAGTTTCTTACGCCTTTTTAAACTTCCTGCGCTGCTTTCGCATACGACTAAGCGCAAATAACGTTTGAAATGGTCCAGACAATGCATACAACACCGAGCCAATAAATACCATCACCATTGGATTCGCGGCAATTGCTACAAAAATGATTACGATTAATAACACATAAAGAAACGGAATTTTTCCCTTGAAATCCAGTTTCTTAAATGAAGAGTATCTGACATTGCTCACCATCAATACAGCAGCAATAATCGGAACTATCGCAGACAATACAGAAACAAAGACAGATGACCATTCATGTTGCTGACACAATCCCACAAAGGATGCGACAAACGCCGCAGCAAACGTACAATTTAGCCCTTGAAAATAATTTTTGTCAGCAGTTTCAACCTGAGTATTGAAACGGGCTAACCTCAACGCCACCGCAGCTGTATAAATAAAAGCAACCAACCAACCCAGTTTCCCGAATTGATCCAAACTCCAGCTATATAGAAGCAATGCCGGAGCAACCCCGAACGTAACCATATCCGATAAGCTATCATACTCTGCACCAAACTCACTTTCTGTGTTGGTCATTCGAGCAATACGCCCATCTAGACCGTCGGCAACCATACCAATAAAAATCGCAATCACCGCAACGTCATACTGCGCCTTCAATGATGCAACAATTGAGTAAAATGCCGCAAACAGACTGGCCGTGGTCAGCAGATTGGGTAACAAATAAATTCCTGAACGCCTTTCTTTTTTTTGCACTACGGTCAACCTCATTAATGATTATATTTTGGTATAGTATACTTCATTTTCCGAAATGATGTGAATGGTGTTATACTATTCATACTGTTCTCAGTGTGTGAATATAATGACCAAGTCTGACGGCAAAAAAATTGTAATCGAAGGTGTTACCACACAAGGAAATACCTTCCGCCCCAGTGATTGGGCAGAACGCATGAGCGGCACAATGGCCAGCTTTAAAAATAGCC
This sequence comes from Gammaproteobacteria bacterium, assembly GCA_013289415.1. GTDB lineage: Bacteria > Pseudomonadota > Gammaproteobacteria > Legionellales > Legionellaceae > DDPF01. The sequence goes on along the minus strand of JABDAB010000017.1, from coordinate 25,917 downwards.
GTATTCACTACTCCCCTCTTTTGCAGCCTAGCGTGAACCATGAAGGTTATAAATGTGTATTATTGGATCCTAAACTCAAGGAGACCAGCCCTCAAGTCTATCAATCGATACTGGACTTTGCCAAAACCAATCATCTCAAAATTTGTGGTGAAGAAGATTAAGGAGACTCTTAGAACACGCTGCCAGTCATAGTCAAAAAATATGTGGATATTATATCTAGCACTCCAACTGTATAACTAATATTCATGGCAAGCACACCGGCAATAACAAACAACAACCCTTTTGAACCTTCATGCTTCCCAGGCTCAGAAGCATGCGCCAGCAGTATGGCACCACGTACAAACCAAATCAGTCCTGCGGTTTGTATCAGAACCCCCATGGATCCATAGAAATCTATGACGTTGTATTTCGTATATTGCAAGATATTATTACTGCCAATATCACTACCAAAGAGCGTATTCGATAACACATGAGCCGACGAAGGTAAATAAATCAGTACCGCACCCCCTAAAATATAGGCTACTGGTCCACCCGCCCCCTCTTGAGAGAAGTTTGTTTTAGTGAGTTTTTTAAGGCCGGTCATTACAAGCACGATACCAATCATATAACCAAGTCCCTCAATGAGAAATCCTATTGAAAGAAGTGATTCGGCTAAGTTGCCTAAAATGGTCGTCAGATCTATGCTCATAGAATAATTATATGCCTATAATAGATAAAATTGTAATCAATGCTTGCATTGTGAGATTTTTTCCCTATATTAGGGAATTTCCCATTTATAAAGAATGATTATGCAAGTCAAAACCTTTCCTGTGATACTGGAAGATACATTAATGCTTTCACCCAAGGTAAAACATTTTATATTTCATAGCACACAAACGCCTCCATTCGATTACCTCCCCGGCCAATTCATCACCATCCACTTTGAGCGTGATGGAAAAATGTTGCGTCGTAGCTACAGTATCGCTAATATGCCTTCACATAACAATTGCATTGAATTTGCCGCAGGTTATGTGGAAAACGGGCCAGGAACTGAATTACTCTTTAATCTAAAGACAGGCGACAGCATCAATATCAACGGACCATTTGGCCGATTAGTATTAAAAGATGAGATTCCCAAGCGTTATATTATGGTTGCTACGAGCACTGGGATCACACCCTTCCGCGCAATGATTCCTGAACTACAACGCCGTCTGGAGTCGAATCCTGAACTGAGCATCGTTATTTTACTCGGCGTTCAAAATCGCGAAGACACGCTCTACCGTGATGAATTTTTAAAGCTGGCAGCCATGTCTCCCCGCATTACATTCAGGGCCCATTTAAGTCGTGAATCGGTAGAAAATTTACATGAACACGAATTTTGCGGTTATGTACAACATGCATTTCCGGAATTGGCACTGAATCCTGAACAAGACAGGGTTTATTTATGCGGAAACCCCGCAATGATCGATGAATCATTCACTTATTTAAAAGAACATGGCTTTGCCATACAACAGGTTATTCGTGAAAAATATATTTCATAATAAAAATCAATATAAAGGGGACAATTATGTATTACGATGAATTATCAACCACAATGGATCATTTGCTACAGGATGGTAAAGGGATACTGGCCGCTGACGAGAGTAATGGCACGATTGGCAAACGATTCGCTGACATTGGTATAGAAAACAATGAAGACAACCGTCAAAACTATCGACTGCTACTGGCTACAACCCCCAAGTTGGACACATACATCAATGGTGTCATATTATTTGAAGAAACGTTTCAAAATAAAGATGCCAATGGTAAATCCATCGTTGATTTGTTTACCGAACAAGGCATCCTGCCAGGTATTAAAGTTGACAAAGGCTTGATTGACTTAGCTAACACTGAAGATGAAAAAGTCACGCAGGGATTAGATGGCCTGACAGAACGTCTTATGGAGTTCAAAAAACAGGGTGCAAAATTTGCCAAATGGCGTAACGTCTACTCTATTTCTGAATTCACTCCCAGCTTGACCGCTATGAAAGCCGGCGCTGAAACGCTGGCTCGTTATGCAGCCAGTTGCCAAGCTGTAGGCATCGTACCCATTGTTGAGCCTGAGATTTTGATGGAAGGCGATCACAGCATTGAACATTGTGCTGAAGCCAGCGAAATGGTATTGCACGAACTATTCCGCGCGCTGTTTATTCATCAAGTTGAGCTGGAACACATTATTCTCAAACCCAGCATGATTACTTCTGGCAAAAACACCCAGCCATTCAGCTCTCCAGAAGACATTGCCGATTACACAGTCAGCGTGTTTCGCAACACGGTTCCCGCAGCTGTCCCGTCAATTAATTTTCTATCTGGTGGCCAAACTCCACAGCAGGCAACCGCCAATTTAAATGCTATCAATAGCACAGGCTATCAGCCCTGGACTTTGAGCTTTTCTTATGGACGCGCATTGCAAGAAGATTGTTTGAAAGCCTGGGCTGGCAAACCTATTAATGTAGCCAAAGCTCAAGCTGCCCTACTCAACCGCGCTCGTTTGAATAGTTTGGCATGCTTTGGTGAGTATGTAGAAGGGTAATCAGTGCGTAGGTATCCGAACCACGACCGTTAGGGAGCGGAGCTTTTAAGGGCTCCACTCCCTAACGGTCGTGGTTCGGATTTCCACTCACTTGCCAAGATAAAATTAATTTGTGGGTAATGATAAGAGCCCAATCTACACACCACACTTTTGATAATCAATCACAACTTCATCCAAAGATTCCTTGACTGCGTCAACAGACAACGCCAGATCCCGAGTCGCTGCCAACACACCACAAGCGCCCTCTGCAAAAGTCGAGTATGGAGTCCAATAATCTACATTGGCTTTCAACATCACATGAAAAGCCTGACGAACATCCCAACCAGGCTTATTTGCCAGTAAATAAAACAACCGATTATATACTCCACTGGAATAGTGAACATTCATTCCTTCATGGTACTGATTTGCACGATCAATGGATCGGCCGTCTCGACTAGGTTTATCCAGATAACGCAACACCTCATAGCCGCTGTTTTCTTTCATGATTTCACGACCAATATCCCAGCTATTTTTATTTTTAACATAGAATTCAGCAGCTTGGGCTGCCATGTCAGAAAACGATTCATTCATACCGCCAGATTGACCAAAATAGTTCAGATTAGAATGTTGCTCTGTAAATCCATGGCTAATTTCATGCGCACCAACGCCCAGTGACACCAATGGATACATCTTGGTGTCCCCATCCCCGAAAGTCATTTGTTTGCCATCCCAAAATGCATTTTCGTAGCCTTCACCGTAGTGAACCCTCATGATAAGCGACATGGGTTTATCATTGCGAGATAATACATTTAGCCCATACCACTTGCTATACATATCCCTAATCACAGAGCCAATATACAAGGCATCATTTGTCGGTGAATAAGCTCCATTACGCTGATCATAACCATCCGCTTGATACCCTGTCCACCAAGTTTCCCCATCATCAAGGGAACTCTGTTCACAGCGGAATGTCATCGAAGATCGAGGAGTACCATAATCATTGTCCATGTCCATGACTTTGACATCCTTGTTTCTCATAGAGCACATACCAGTCAGGTTATTTCGGGTCATTTGAAGAAATGGCAGATCAACACCATATTGATATATACCCGCTCGCGCGTTACCTCCATACCCCTGACCTTTGACGATGGAACTGCTGGTTTTCACATCATTCCAATGTTCAAACGGTTTAAACGTTTGTGCATCAATGATTGCCGTTGGACGCTCAGGAATATTATCCGCAGGTTGCACCAACACGCTTACCTTATAAGCCCAAAATGCCCGATGCTGGTCATCAATATATACTATCGGTGTAACCTGCTCTTCAAGTACGGTGTGATTTGAATAGTGTGCTTTGAACTGCCTTAAGGCAACGCTCGCCCGCGCAACAAATAACGGCGCAGGTTGACCCAGCTCAGTGTCCAATCCAGGATATACTGTCCCGTTCATGGATACTGAGCGCGAGCTTTGTAATAATGTTTTAGCAGTTTGTTGGCTATGAATGATGGCATACCCTCCAAACACGGGGAATCCCACGTATTCTTGCCGCATGCGCACATGCGTGATATTTTTTTTATCTGTGTGTTGATTAATAAACTGAAGTGAGTCAGCTTTTATGGGCGTGGCTTGAAGCGCTGCACCGGGTAAAGTCAGATGAAACGTTTGTTGCAATTGCCTAAACGAGATTGATTGCAAGGGAACCGCCTCAACCGCATGAAGCGGTGATGACACGGCAACTGCCAAGCCAAGTACAAATGGAGATAAATAAACATTGGTTTGCATGATCTATAATTCCTTTTTTAATTATAAACGCCTATAAAAAAATCTTCCATTAGACATTTATGCTATCAGTTGGACTTCATTTGTGCACTATTTTTCCATAGCCGCACTCTAGAGGTGTATATATACTACGTACAGTCAAAACCCGCAGATTGTGACCACGCGCAGTATAATCAAAAATCTTTTCAAAAATCAATAGGGTCTTACGATGCCCCCTCTCCCGTGACAGATACAGATGTAAAGGCACCCCCAATTTAGCAGCTAACGTGCCGACATCATGCCGATATCCTCGCTTATATAGACATTTTTATAAAATTCTGGCAAAATCGCTAAAATCTTGTACTTATACTGTGATTTGATGAAAAAAATACTTGTTCTGCATGGGCCCAATCTAAATTTACTCGGTTTACGCGAGCCGTCCGTTTATGGTCTGACATCATTGAAGCAACTCAACGACCAACTGGAAACGCAAGCGAAAACGGCTGGGTTTAGCCTGTCGGCAATGCAAAGCAACAGTGAATCGGCATTAATCGATGCGGTTCAGCAGGCTTATATCGATAAAGTTGATTACCTGATTATTAACCCAGCAGCCTATACCCACACCAGTATTGCTTTGCGTGATGCGATTCTGGCGGTACAAATCCCGTTTATTGAAGTACATATCAGCAATATTTATGCGCGCGAATCTTTTCGCCAGCACTCCTGGTTTTCTGATATTGCAGCAGGCGTTATCAGTGGTATGGGCACACACGGATACGTGTTAGCCCTGCTGGCTGTTATCAACAAATTAACATAAAGAGAGAGTTATCATTGATGGATATTCGCAAAATCAAAAAGTTAATTGAATTACTCGAAGAAACCGGTATTTCTGAAATTGAGATCAAGGAAGGTGAAGAATCCCTTCGTTTGAGCCGTCACAGCCATATGTCTGAACCGCCGGCGCAAAGATACATGCATCAGCATCAGCCTCAAACTCATATTCAATATCCAACACCTGTTGCCGCACCAGACAGCAAGCCGATTGAAGCTGCCACCGAATCGGCAGGTCATAAACTTCGTTCTCCCATGGTTGGTACCATGTACACATCACCGTCACCTGACACCCCCGCATTCGTCACCGTGGGTCAAACAGTCAAGGCTGGTGAAACCTTATGCATTATTGAAGCCATGAAAATGTTCAACGAAATTGAAGCGGACAAAGCTGGCGTAATTACAGCTGTATTGGTCTCCAATGGTGATCCCGTTGAATATGATCAGCCCTTGTTTATCATTGAATAAGGGGACATACCATGCTGAGTAAAATCGTTATTGCCAACCGCGGCGAAATTGCACTGCGTATTTTGCGTGCGTGCAAAGAGCTGGGTATTCAAACCGTCGCTGTGCATTCTGATGTCGACAAAGATTTGCTGCACGTTCGTCTCGCAGATGAAACGGTGTGCATTGGACCCGCTGCATCTCAAAAAAGTTATTTAAATATTCCGGCCATTATTTCTGCCGCAGAAATAACCGATGCTGTTGCCATCCATCCAGGCTATGGTTTTCTGGCCGAAAATGCTGATTTTGCCGACATTGTTGAGCAAAGTGGCTTTCGCTTTATTGGTCCTCGCGGTGACACCATTCGCATGATGGGTGATAAAATTTCAGCCATCGCCGCGATGAAAAAAGCGGGTGTTCCCTGTGTTCCTGGTTCAGATGGGCCATTGTCTGAAGATGATCTACTCAACTTGTCATTGGGACGGAAAATTGGTTACCCCGTCATTATTAAAGCGGCTGGTGGTGGCGGTGGTCGTGGGATGCGCGTTGTTCATACTGAAGGTAATTTATTAAATGCCATTGCGTTAACACGTAGTGAAGCAAAAGCGGCATTTAATAATCCAATCGTGTACATGGAAAAATTCCTCGAAAATCCTCGTCATATTGAATTTCAGGTACTGGGCGATGGCAAAGGAAACGCAGTGCATTTGGGCGAACGTGATTGCTCCATGCAACGTCGTCATCAAAAAGTAGTCGAAGAAGCTCCTGCTCCAGGGATTACGCCTAAATTACGCCAAAAAATGGGTAAATGTGTGGTTAATGCCTGCCGTGACATCCAGTATCGAGGAGCCGGAACCTTTGAATTTCTGTATCAGGATGGTTGTTTTTATTTTATTGAAATGAACACCCGGATTCAGGTTGAGCATCCCGTGACGGAGATGATCACCGGTATCGATTTAATCAAAGAGCAGATTAAAATCGCCAGTGATATGCCGTTTACACTCACTCAAGATAACATTCATCTGCGCGGACACGCCATAGAGTGCCGAATCAACGCCGAAGATCCAAAAACATTCATGCCTTGCCCTGGCACCATACGCCTGTTGCACCAACCCGGTGGTCCTGGCATCCGTTTTGACTCGCATGTTTACAGTAGCTACACCGTGCCACCAAATTATGATTCCATGATTGGTAAACTGATAAGCTATGGTGAAACCCGTGAAGAAGCCTGCGCAAGAATGCGTAACGCGCTGGATGAAATCATTATTGACGGCATTAAAACCAATATTGATTTACATCACCGTATTTTGCGCGACAAAAACTTCATTGAAGGTGGCACGAATATTCATTACCTCGAAAAGATGTTGAAGGACTAAATTGATGTTCCAATTGCAAATTGAGCAGTGCCACCGTGATGAGATCGAACTGCTCTCCGACGCGCTGGAAGAAACTGGTGCGTTATCCATCACCTTAACCGATCAATATGATGACCCCATTCTGGAGCCAGCACCCGGTGCTGCCCCTTTATGGCCGAACGTCGTGGTTAATGCCTTGTATATGGAAGAAAAAGAAGCCAACCTTGCGCTCACTATCGTATCTGAGGCCTTCTCTCACTTCAGTTATTCAATACACGACCTGCCAGATCAAGACTGGGAACGTACCTGCCTTGATCAGTTCAAACCTCAACAGTTTGGCAAGCGCCTGTGGGTATGCCCCTCTTGGCTAACACCGCCGGATCTAGAGGCAGTAAATCTAATTCTGGATCCAGGCTTAGCATTTGGCACTGGCTCTCACGCCACAACATCGCTGTGTTTAACCTGGCTGGACAAGGCAGACTTAAAGAATAAACAGGTTATCGATTACGGTTGTGGTTCAGGGATTCTAGCGCTCGCAGCATTAAAACTGGGCGCACGACATGTACATGCAGTAGATATTGATGAGCAAGCGCTACTGGCAACGCAGGACAACGCATTTAACAATGATATCCCTGCGACTGATTTAACCGTCAGCCAACCCGACACACTGAACAAGCCTGTAGATGTGCTGATTGCCAATATCTTGCTCGCACCATTACTGGCGCTAAAAACCCGTTTTCGTGGATTGCTTAATGATGGGGGAATTCTGGTGGTATCAGGCCTTCTGGCAGAACAAGTGCCCATCTTAATCGAGGCGTATCAAACTGATTTTGTATATAGCTCGACTTGTATTGAAAATGACTGGGCATTGGTAGAGTTTGGCACTCAAATCTGACCGTTCTCCGAGCGTCAATATCACCCTACGAGCAGTTACGAAAAAGGTTAAGAATGAGATTATCCGTTCATCTCCGCTGACCTCGCAATATCATTGCCCCGAGTGTCAGCCGGAACACCTGATGTTACAGGAGCAAACGCTCTCAATCGCGCCGCTATCATCCTGTTTCTTTCACTCTCCTGCGGCGGCGGTTGTTGTTGATATCTGGCCAAGTAAGACCTTAAATAGTCGGTTTTCTCACTCAATTCCTGGCTAATACCTGAACTCGACTCTGGAGTAGGATAATAATAAGGATGGCAGACATACCTTGTGGGAAATTCTTGATATCCAGAAGGCTCAAACATTAGATCACGATTAACCGGATGGAGACTGTCTCGATCAAAATATATCGCCAACCAAGTTTTGTCAAAAAGATGCGTATATCCTGGAACAGAGAACTCTTGCCCGTCCTCACGCTGATATAATTTAACTAGCAAAACAGCATCTTTTTTTTCTGGTTTCTCTAGAGAAATCATGCATTCACCAGACGTTTCCAGCCGGCACCATAAACTTTTATAATCAGCCACTCGTTTTTTTATATCCGCATTGGGATCAGACTCAAGACGCTCCATTTCGTCAGCATTTAACGGATGCTGCTGATTATCTCTTAGAAATAAAAGATCTGCTTCAGATAACTCAAGAGCACTTAAATCGATTCGATTAGGTTCTGCTGCAACGGGCATTTCCAGCTGATGAAGAAATTGACGAACAAAGTCAAAGTCGTCTATATTTTGTACCTGTATAGGCATATTTATTTGGTGAATTATCTCCGCGATATTCTGATTAACATCAAAAGGAATCAAATATGCATTATCCAAACCCGGGAGAACCAACCCCATCCTTCTTATACCCGTCGCTAGGTCTTGGTACAGAAAAATCGAGCCGGTGATTTTGCTAGCAACAAAATTAAATGTATTGGCGCAATGCGTGAACACGCCTTCAAAGCCATATTCCCAGCCAGTTGATGCTCCTTTAAATCCATACTCTATCGTCTGGCTTACTATAATGCCTATTACTACGCCTAACAGGTAGAAAGGATTTAATACCCATACCGTTGCAAAGAGCAAACATAAACTTGCTACCAAAACCCCTGCCAAAACTTTTGCTAAAACTTTCCCAATGATGCTATTGCGCAATCCCAGCCATAGGAACATCGTTTGAAGCAGTTCATACATTATTATTGGTGTTACTATTAACTTCTCGAGGACAAAGACTACTTTGAACAGTAGCTCACCACTAATGGCGGCAAACAACTTGTTTAAAACGTTCAAATCAACCCCCGTATATACATATGGTAATATTTAGCGCATACTACCATATGTATAACCACAAAAACAGACCTTACATTATTTCAATCCAAAAGACCTAGTCCTGTCACAATCTCATGTTCACTACGCAGTTCGTTCAGCGTTTCATTGAATTTGATCTGGCTGTAATCATTAAAGGGCAGGCCTTCAACCACGCGCAAAATGCCATGCTCACGACGGCAGGGGAAAGAAAAAATCAATCCCTCATCCACACCATATTCACCTTGCGAGCTACGGCAAACTGAAAATGACTCACCAGGAACTGTATCCGTCACCAGATGATTCACGCTTTGTATAATTGCATTGGCAGCAGACGCGGCAGATGAAGCACCACGTGCTTTAATTACCGCAGCACCGCGTTGCTGAACAGTGGGTACAAATACATCTTTCAACCACGCATCATCGTTGATCACTTTGGCAGCAGAAACATCATTGATTTTTGCATTATAAAAGTCAGGAAATTGCGTTGCTGAATGATTACCCCAAACCGTCATCTGGGTCACCGCGGTTACATCAACTCCGGCTTTTTGAGCCAGCTGCGTACGCGAACGCAGTTCATCAAGCATGGTCATGGCATAAAAACGATCATCAGGAATGTCATTGGCATGATGCTTGGCAATCAGGCAATTGGTATTGCAGGGATTACCCACCACAAAAATACGCACGTCATCACTGGCGTTGTCATTGATGGCTTGGCCTTGCTTGGTAAAAATTCCGCCATTAATTTGTAATAAATCTGCACGCTCCATCCCTTGCTTGCGAGGCACAGATCCCACTAATAACGCCCAATTCACGCCATCCATTGCTTCATTCATATCTGATGTGCAAACAATACGCTTCAGCAGAGGAAACGCACAATCGTCCAACTCCATAGCCACGCCGTGTAGTGCTGCTAGCGCCGGCTCCAGTTCAAGTAAACGTAATTCAATCTCAACATCTTTGCCAAACATTTGTCCTGACGCAATGCTGGGGAGCAGGGCATATCCAATATTTCCTGCTGCCCCGGTCACACCGACTATTACTTTTTTCATTTTATGGTTTCCTTTAGTGTAGGTTGGGCCTTGACCCAACAATAGTATTCACATAACTCTGCTGTTGGGCCAAGGCCCAACCTACCTGTTTTTATATGCTGCCCTATGATACTATTGACGCCCTTAACAAGCCAGTCTGATTTAATCCGTGCTTCCATTATCCTTATACATACACATTCCCTGGTGCATTCGCAAATGCCCATATTGTGATTTTAATTCTCACAAAAGTCCTGAACATTTGCCTGAAGACAACTACGTCAACGCTTTGATTGCAGATTTGCAGCACGACTTGGATTCCTTTCCAGGTCGAGAGCTGGGGTCTATTTTTATTGGAGGAGGCACGCCAAGCCTGTTTTCAGCAAACGCCTATGACACCTTGTTTAATGCCATCCAACCCCTACTGCCTTTTGCCAATGACATTGAAATTACCCTCGAAGCCAATCCTGGCACGGTAGAACAACAACGCTTTAACGACTACCGCAAACTGGGAATCAACCGGTTATCCATTGGAATACAAAGCTTTAACCCAGCCCATTTAAAGGCTCTAGGCCGCATTCATGATGACCATCAAGCCCATCGTGCAATCGATGCTGCGCGTGCTGCCGGCTTTGATAACATTAACATTGACATCATGCATGGCCTACCCAATCAAACCGTCGCTGAAGGGATTGAGGATCTGCGCACCGCTTTAAACCATCAACCAGAACATCTATCCTGGTATCAATTAACCATTGAACCCAATACCATTTTTTATAAAACCCAACCGACCCTACCCACAGAAGATGATGCCTGTACTATAGAAGAAGAAGGATTTGCCTTGCTAGACAGCAAACAGTATAACCGTTATGAAATATCTGCTTTTTGCCAATCAGGCAAGCCCGCCCGCCACAATCTTAACTATTGGCTATTCGGTGATTACTACGGCATCGGCGCCGGTGCGCACGGCAAACTGACATCTGCCGATGGTAAAGAAATCCACCGCACTCGAAAACACCGCCAACCTGTGGATTATTTAAATGCCGACAAACCATTTCTTGCGGCATGCGAACAAGTGAGTCCTAATAATTTAATTTTCGAATTCATGTTAAACACCACCCGTTTGCAACAACCCATCGAGCATGTACTGTTCACGGAACGTACGGGCTTGAGTTTTGATTTATTAGCGCCGGGGCTTTTGAAAGCACAAAGCAAGGGACTTATTACGCTGGATAACACCCATTGGCAGATCACATCGTTTGGCCGACGGTATACGAATGATTTACAGGCTTTATTTTTACTGGATTGAATCCGCTCTCTAAATCGCTTGAAAGTCTACCTAAATCAAGTATGATTATAACCTGTGGGCCGTTAGCTCAGCTGGTAGAGCAGGAGGCTCTTAACCTCTGTGTCATAGGTTCGACCCCTATACGGCCCACCATCCATTTTAAATTATAGTAACTGCTCGGAGAGCCTATGTTGCAAACCATCTTATCTGTATTTTATGTGATCATCGCCTACCTTCTTGGTTCAGTTTGCTCAGCAGTTATAATATGCCGCCTGTTTTCTTTACCTGATCCTCGCACGGAAGGCTCAAAAAATCCCGGCGCGACCAATGTCTTGCGAATCGCAGGTAAAAAGTATGCTGCTATAGTACTAGCCACAGATATGCTAAAAGGATTTTTGCCCGTGTTTCTGGCTAAATTGCTCGGTGCAAACTCAACCACCATCGGTTATATTTGCTTGGCCGCCGTTTTGGGTCATATATACCCCATATTCTTCAATTACAAAGGTGGCAAGGGCGTTGCCACAACATTGGGAGCGTTACTCGGCTTTAATTGGCTTCTGGGTGGCATGGTGATTGGAACCTGGCTTGTGGTTGCTCTGATCAGTCGTTATTCTTCTTTGGCAGCTGTTGTTGCCGTTGTATTAGCGCCTTTTTATTCATTATTTATAACCTATAACATACGTGCATTTGTCCCGCTTGCAATAATTATGATTTTTGTGATTTACAAGCACCATGCAAACCTCACGCGTCTGGTAGATGGAACGGAGCCAAAAATTAATCTAAAGAAATCCTAAAGAGCCCAACGCGCCCTCACATCAATTGACCAATTCGCATCCTGCTCCCCTTGGAGCAGATGCAAACATCCAGCATAAGCCACCATAGCGCCATTATCCGTACAATATTCAGGGCGGGGGAAAAAAACCTCTCCATGCAAGTCAACCATCACTTTTCCAAGAGCCTCGCGTAATGCTCGATTTGCACCAACGCCGCCGGCAACAACTAAACGCTTACTGTTGACTTGTGTCAACGCACGTTGGCATTTTATAACCAAGGTTTCAATAACTGCATCCTGAAATGCTTTTGCAATCGCTGCACGTGCGGAATCATGTCTGGGACTGTTATTCCAGGCCATTAATGCGTGCGTTTTAAGTCCGCTAAAACTGAAGTCCAATCCAGGTCTGTCCGTCATGGGGCGTGGAAACCGTGACAAGGTATAGTCTGATAGTCCAAGATCGGCAATTCTTGCAAGCTCAGCCCCTCCCGGATAAGGCACGCCCATTAATTTAGCCGTTTTATCAAACGCCTCACCCACTGCATCATCCAGAGTTTCGCCCAACAGTTCATAATCACCCAAAGCACGCGCTTCAATTAATTGTGTATGTCCACCTGAAACCAATAACACAACAAATGGGAAATCCAACGCTGGCGAATCCAGTTTTGCTGCCAACAAATGCGCTTCTAAATGATGTACCGCAAGAGCTGGAATATTTAGTGCAAACGCCAGACTTTTTGCAAAACAAGCCCCCGTTAACAGTGCACCAATCAAGCCAGGCCCTGCTGTATAAGCGATTGCATCCAATTGCTTTTTATCCAGTCCGCCCTGTCGCAAGGCTTCATCCACCAAAGGTACGATATGTTTAACATGATCACGTGAGGCTAATTCGGGCACAACTCCGCCAAAATCACGATGCATCATGATCTGCGAATAAAGTACATCCGCTATCAGACCTTGTTCGGAGCAATAAATTGCCACACCTGTTTCATCACAAGACGATTCAATACCTAATACTCGCATGATTACACCTGTTGCCTTAAAAATGACAATTATACTTGACGAATGACAATTGTATCACTAGAATTGCGAGCTTATTGTAATAAATATACCAATCGTCATCTATAATAGATTAGATAACGAAAAAACTAACCGAGGATTACTGAATGCCCACAGTTCGCGTGAAAGAAGGCGAAAACCCAGAGTACGCACTGCGTCGTTTCAAACGTTCCTGTGAAAAAGCAGGCCTGTTAACTGAATTGCGTCGTCGTGAGTTTTATGAAAAACCCACTGCTGAACGTAAGCGTAAACAAGCAGCTGCTGTTAAACGTCACCTGAAAAAATTGACTCGCGACACATCTACTGGTCGCCCAGCAACACACCGACGTAAATAAAGATGACCTTGAAAGATCAGATTATTAACGATCTTAAAGATGCCATGCGCGCCAGAGATACAAAAAAACTGGGCGCGCTTCGGCTAATCGCTGCTGCAATCAAACAAATTGAAGTTGACGAACGTATTGAAATAGATGATACGCGAATGCTGGTCATTCTAGATAAACTTGCAAAACAACGCAACGAGTCAATCAGTCAATATAGTGCAGCGGGAAGAGATGAATTGGTCGCACAGGAAGAGTTTGAGCTGGCCCTGATTAATCAGTACTTGCCTGAGCCATACAGTGATGACGAAGTAAAAGACCTTGTTGAAAAAGCAATGGTTACTGTTGGCGCCGAGAAAATGAGCGACATGGGTAAAGTCATGGCGGAATTAAAACCTCAACTACAAGGTCGTGCAGACATGAGTAAAGTCAGCGCGATGATCAAAGCACGCTTGAATTGAGTAACTCAGCCACACAGGGTTTGATCCCCCAATCATTTATTGATGAATTACTCAACCGCACAGATATTGTTGAGTTTATCGATAGCTACGTGCCGCTAAAAAAACGCGGCACTAGCCATATCGCTTGTTGCCCCTTCCATACTGAAAAAAACCCCTCTTTCAACGTTGTTTCCAAAAAACAGTTTTACCATTGCTTTGGTTGTGGTACCAGTGGCAACGTCATTAGCTTTGCTATGGGTTACTTACATCAAAGTTTCCCCGACGCCATTGAAACATTAGCGACGCGTGCGGGCTTAGCTGTACCCCGGGACGCACATCCCGAAAAACATAATCACTCATTAAATCTATATCAATTATTAAACCGCGTCTCAACGTTTTATCAACAAACCTTAAAATCGTCAGGCCAGATTGCCATTGATTATTTGAAACAACGCCATGTTAATGGTGAGGTAGCAAAACTTTATCAACTCGGATTTGCACCTTCAGGGTGGCAAACACTGGAAGCACAATTCAGACAAAATAAGCAGGAATTAATAGCCACAGGCATGCTAATCCAAAAAGATGACGGTAAAACATATGATCGTTACCGACAACGGATCATGTTCCCCATTCATGACAGACATGGAAAAATCATTGGTTTTGGTGGACGAGCGATTGAAGCAGACCAAAAGCCGAAATACCTTAACTCACCTGAGACCGTTATATTTCAAAAAAACCGTGAATTATATGGCTTGCACCAAATCTTGCAACAACAAAGTAACGTAAAAAATGTGCTTATTGTTGAAGGCTACATGGACGTGATTGCATTGGCTCAACACGGTATCATGAATGCTGTTGCCACGCTTGGCACTGCAACCAGCTCCTACCACATTCAATTATTAAGCAAACACACCAAACAGCTCATTTTTTGTTTTGATGGCGATGCCGCCGGGCGCCAGGCAGCATGGAAAGCACTGGACAGCAGCCTCCCCCAGCTAAATGCAGGTCTTGATGCCAGTTTTATCTTTTTACCAGACGGCCATGATCCAGATAGCCTAGTGCGTGAAGAAGGCAAAGACCAATTTCTTCAACGTTTACAAAATGCCACCCCCTTAAACCAGTTTTTTTTCGATACCTTGACCAAGGACATCGATCACACGAGCCTGACGGGAAAAAGTCAACTCGTGAATGCGGCCAAACCTTATTTGCTGAAAATGACAGATGGACCATACAAACAATTAATGATGAATGAACTAGCTCGCCTCACCCGCATCGAGACGCATAGAATCGGCCAGCTAATAGACGAAAAAACACCTGAAATAGTTCCCGATGCAGGAGCGAATATAGCTCGAACACCTATTCGCGTTGCCACCGCATTGCTGTTGCAAAATCCTGAGTTATACACCACATGTGCCGACCAATTACCTGAGGATGCACTAGATGACCAACGACACCATGTACTGCATACGTTAATGCAACAAATAGCGCAAAACCCAACCATCAATACGGCGACATTGGTTGAAGCCTGGCGTGATTCGCCTTTATTTGATTCAATCAATAAACTGGCCGCATGGGCGCACCAAGTTCCAGATAATGCACTTGCAAATGAATTTTTAGACATCGTTCTTTTTTTGGAAAAGCAAAATCAAGACAATGAGATTCAACAACTAATCGATAAAGCGCGTCATGAAGGGTTGACAAAAACTGACCAACATACCCTTCAGGACATGCTAAAAAAACGGCATAAGGGATTAAAAACCGTTCTCGATCAATAACATGGAAAAAACTCGATCACAGACTGGCGTATTTAGTTAAGTCAGTTTATAATTAAGCCAATTTTCTCGCCTTTAACGTTCTTTTTATGAGTATATATGAGCTCCAATAATGACCAAGAACAACATCGCTCGCAGATCACCAAAGTCATTAGTTTAGGAAAAGACCAAAACTACCTGACTTATGCACAGATCAACGACCTGCTACCCAATATTGTTGACACCGAACATTTTGATGTAATCATCAGTATGTTGGAGGGCATGAATATTAAAGTATTCGAGCGTCCACCAGATGATGATGAACTGGCACTTCTTGGAAATACCGAAGAAGCACCGGAAGACATCGAAGAGGCGGCTGCCGTTGTAGCATCGCTGGATAAAGAAACCGGTCGAACTACAGATCCTGTTCGCATGTACATGCGCGAAATGGGCACTGTGGAGCTACTAACTCGTGAGGGCGAGATTCGTATCGCCAAACGTATCGAGGAAGGCATCTACCAGGTTCTTACATCTCTGGCATATTATCCTGAAACGGTAGGATTACTCCTGAGCGATTACGAACTCGTACTGGTTGATGAAATGCGCCTAAATGAAGTTATCAGCGGCTTCTCTGATGACGATAGCGCACCTCCATCCAACATTGGATCCATGCTGGATGAATCACAGCAAGATTCCATTATCGATGTAGTGACAGCTGACATCATCGATGAAAGTGACGATAGTGATGGCGATGCAGGTGGTGTAGTCGAAGTCGATGAGGGGCCAAATCCTGAGCAAGCCCAAGTTTATTTTGATGAATTGCGTGAAAACTATGACAACGCAATGAAATCCATGAATGATCTGGGTCGTACTTCTAAAAAAACTATGGAATTACTTGAGCTAATGGCTCAATCATTCTTAAAGTTAAAACTGACATCCAAAGAAGTTGATAAACTAACGCGCCACTTCCGCAACCTACGGAACCATATTCGTGAATTTGAACGCAATATCATGAAGTTATGTATTGACAAAGCACGAGTACCACGCAAATTGTTTATTGATAGCTTCCCAGGACATGAAACGGATATCAACTGGCTGGATACGTTAACAAACAAAAATCCGAAGAAGATTGACGCCGCACGTGTGGGTGAATTTGCCCAAGACATCAAGCACTTGCAACTCAGACTCGCATCGTTTGAAAAAGAATACGGCTTGACCATTAGCGAAATTAAAGAAATCAATCGCGAAATGTCACTGGGTGAAGCCAAAGCACGCCGTGCTAAAAAAGAAATGGTCGAGGCAAATTTACGGCTGGTGATTTCAATCGCCAAAAAATACACAAACCGTGGTCTACAATTTCTTGATTTAATTCAGGAAGGCAATATTGGTTTGATGAAAGCAGTCGATAAGTTTGAATACCGACGTGGCTATAAGTTCTCTACATATGCAACATGGTGGATACGTCAGGCAATCACTCGGTCCATTGCGGATCAAGCTCGCACGATTCGTATTCCGGTGCACATGATTGAAACGATTAACAAGCTTAATCGTATTTCAAGACAAATCCTGCAAGAAACAGGACGAGAAGCAACACCGGAAGAATTAGCGGAAAAAATGGATCTGAGCGAAGATAAAATTCGTAAAGTCCTGAAAATCGCTAAAGAACCCATTTCCATGGAAACCCCCGTTGGTGACGACGATGAATCACATCTTGGTGATTTCATACAGGATGACAACATCGAATCACCTATCGACTGTGCTACAGCCGAAGGCTTGCGTGAAGCAACTTTGGAAATTCTGGAAACGCTAACTCCACGTGAAGCAAAAGTACTGCGCATGCGTTTTGGCATTGAAATGAACACGGATCATACGTTAGAAGAAGTCGGCAAACAATTCGACGTAACTCGAGAACGAATCCGTCAAATCGAAGCCAAAGCTCTCCGCAAACTGCGCCACCCATCACGATCGGAAAAACTGCGAAGTTTCCTCGATGGAGATGAAAGCTAAACGCCACATTTGTAGGTTGGGCCTTGGCCCAACAGGCCCCGCTTCAAAGCTTAAACTTGTTGGGCCAAGGCCCAACCTACATTAACAAAACTTACAAAAGATATTAAAAAAATTCTGGCATTAAACAACATTAACCATTACAATAACCACGCGCGGGCCCATAGCTCAGTTGGTTAGAGCAGCGGACTCATAATCCGTTGGTCCAAGGTTCAAGTCCTTGTGGGCCCACCATATAAATCAAGTAGTTACGCGCGATTCTAAAAAATTCAAAAAAGTCATGTAGACGCAATGTAGACGCCGAGGAGCTTTTCTCGAACAAAATAATAAGTAGAAAATGTATAACTGCTATAGATGATGGTGATTTAATCAAGTGAAATATAAAAGCAATCTCTACTCAATTAGACTCACTCTTATTTATCTTGTCCTGTTTATCGTCACCCAACGTTTCTGATGTTGAGACATCCGACCTCCTATTCAACACAGTTTCTCTATATTTTTGAGACTGGTTCTGTACGATGACTGAATTACCCATTTCATAGCCGCCTTCCGTCGCAGCTATATTTTCAATTTCATGAGGAGGAACGCTGTTTAATGGCCAAAATGTACAATGGAATTCATCTCCTTGCATAGGAAGGGGTAATTCACCATACCACTGATGTGATCGTCCTTTTGTACCGGGATTTATGTCATTTCTACTGGCACCTTGTGCTACGTCAGGACTAAAACACAAGCCTTCAGGCAGCTTTGTCATCGCTTCTATAGGAAGGGTTGTACGAGTTACGCAGTCATAGTAAAGATTACCAATTTCGACCCCTTTAGGCATATTTCCAAACAAAATATATCCATGTTTTTCTGGCTCATAGTTAATCCATTCATTTTTATTCCCTTCGTTGACAACATCGCCTCGAATTTTTATAGGATTTTTGCTTTGAATGGCTTGATAATATACAGAAACACTCCCCATAGTTGCATTAAATGGAGCGTAATATAAATACATTAAAGGTGTTATGTTATTTCTCTGTATTGCTAAATTTAATGAATTTGTTGCAAGAAGCAAACTACTGTTAATAGCATGTTTCAACGATTCAAGTAATTCAGGTGTATTCATCATTTGCAAAAATTGATTTTCAATGTTTCTATGAGTATCTTCACCAAGAACTATCCCAAATTTTTCAAGGTCTTTTAAAACAATTGGATTATAAAGCTCTTGTTTAGTAAGCGCTGTTTCTTCTGAATCGCATATACTTAAATCAGTATAAATAACGGAGCCCTGTTTTTTGCTTTCCATCAGATGGGCTGAAAGAATTAATTTTAAAAAATCAACGCGAAAATAAATCGGAATACCAGATAAAAACAGATCTGAATTATTTTGAACAAAAGGTATTTCTCTAATATCTCTCAGTTTAATTGCAGAATGGGCTTCAACGCTTACCTTTTTCAACAGCCTTTGTGTGTTTTCTATCGCGTTTGTGTTCGTGCATTGGCTATCATACCAAAAATTTACCTCTGCCTCTGGATTGGCAATACGCCATTTTTTTAGTTGATTCGATACATAATTTATTGTTTCTCTGGTTTTACCAGAACAAACATATTCACCCTCATCATCTTTGTGACTATTAATCCACATTAAATTAATACTGTAACGCAGTCCCTTAAAAAACTCTTTTGAGTCGATATCTGAGTGTATTTCTTTAAGTGATATCATCACGTCGCTCCAGTTATTTTTATATAAGTATAGCCCACGTCTCCTTTTCAGTCATAATCATGCGATTGACCAAGAGCTATCTCTAAAACATAGCATCGCCCTCATTTAAAACTATAGATCATGCTTAATAAATGTGCTGCGTCACTGCATGAGCTTTCCGCAGTGACGCAGCCGAATAACTTAAAAATTCATATGTACATTCAATATAGTTACAGTCATTTGTATAATGGCGCGCAGCGCGATTATACAAATTAAATCAATAAATCATACTCACTTACATAATATGGTGACTCACAGAAAGTTGGAGATGTTGTGAAAAAACCAAGGGACAAATGGGACTTGTGGGGCAGCCGCGCTACGACTGGCTTTTTGCCGTCCCTAACGCATTTAATTGACGTGGGGCACATGGGACAATGCTGGCAAAATGCAAACGTTGCAAAGCAATGTATATTGCGCCCTTGAAAATTCCTTCGGGAGTGATGGAGTTCGCTTTCGCGAATGGCATGAAAAAGTAAAATCATATTTTCAATCAGCATTAAGTTCAATTAACAAAAAAATACTGCGAAGAAAATAAATGATGATAAATTCAGAACGGTGCATTCTTGAGAAGTTGCGCAAGCCATTATAATAAAAATGTCCTGCTCAAAATTGTTATTTTGCAGTAATCCATACGTCATTCCGAACGCAGCGAGGGATCCCGTGATGTTGACTTGGCTCCCCATATCGGAGATCTCTTGCTACGCTCGGGATGACGTATGGAGCAAAGAATTAGGTTTTGCATAAACTACTTTATTCCCCACTCCAAATTTTATCCGTAAAAACATACAGCCTCGGTGTACCCACACCTTTGATTCTTGGCTTGTGTGAAGCTTTGCCATCAGAAGCCGGTTTCAGCCAGCCGGCTTGCAATAATATCTTCGTCACCATCCGCTGATCGAATCCTTTGCAGAGTTCGTTTTTGAAAACTTCAGTCAACACCATGTATACCCGGAACCCCTGATCATCTGTTTGATAAAACCCGGCGCGGTTTTGAATTTTTTCACAATTGGGTAAACGAACGTTATCAAACCGGCTGGCTCCATGTAATTCAAAAAATCCACGCACCTGCGCCATGATGGCGCGGTCTTCGCGATTGCCTTCTCCTCCAAAAGCATCCATCCATGCGGTAAAACACTCCTGTGCTGCTTGAAATGCTTCACCCTTGTTCCAGCCCGTCAGACCAAACTGGCTGGCTAGTTCTCCGGCGGCAGCAACCAGTGCAAAGCGTCTGGCTACACGAATAGACTGGCCATTCGCATTGGACTGGATTACGGTTTCAACGAAACGATTAATAAGATCGGCGATAAAACGACCGATCACTTGTCGATTGGCTACGACTTGTTGCAGCCATGCCATACCCACCGCACCGTGATATCGGCTAGTATATTTCTTTAACGACAACGCCATGCTGGCAGGACTCAGTTGGTTATGAATCGTTTCAAACACGCCCATACCAGCGCCGGCATCAGCTTCAATATCAGCCAAGCGTATTTCCTGACCAGCATTGCTTCGCTGTCCTGTTTTTGCCATGAGCGATGTCAATGACTCTTCTCCGGCTGACAGAAAAAGCAAAGACCATTTGGAGGATTGCTTGACAGTGCCAGAGCGTGAGGCACGTGTCTTCCCCTGCCCATTAGCCAGCAAATAGGCCGCCTCCCCTGCTTCTCGTGGATCCATCTGACTGAGTTCATCCAGAATCAGCAATCCATCATTGTGCAGTGCAGCCAATCCTTCAAGCCCATTGGACGTGGTGCGCCATAAACGGCAATAGGCTTGTGGATTGCCCCACACCGACGCAACGATGTTTAATGCGGTGCTTTTGCCGGATGACGATGCACCTCTTAGGTGAAATCCGCCCGAGTCTTCACCAACCGGTTTTGCCAGCACAGGGGCAAGTGCGATGGAAATGGCAAATACAAGCCGTGAGTTACCCGCTGCCAGACGCCCTATCGAATCGCGCCACTCTTCTGCTGTACCAGAAGAAGACAACGCTGGCTCAATTGCATTGGTATTCTGAAAAACGATTTTTTCCGTTGATTGGCCAATGGATTGGGAAGCTGTGACGAAGACCTCGCCATGCCAGCCCAGCCTGTCCACACATCGTGCACGCGCTTCTATCGGGAACACTTGCAAGTATGAAGTCAGCAGATCACGCGCTGTTCTGTTAGGAGAAATAGCCACCCCCAATCTGGCCAGCTCGCGCCTGACATCAGAAGCATCCCCTTGCAACAAGGCCAAAGGCATTGCCCATTGATGGGTTACACCATCATCATCCTGCCATTCCAGCAAACGACCCCATTCACCGCTTCTGGCATCACGCGTTTTCGCGACGACATGCAACGATGAACAGATCCAGCGTGGGGGAAGTTGATGACCGTCCTTGTCCTTGCTAACAAAAGTTACTCCCTGATCCGTTAACCTGAAATAACCACCGGCATACTCGCAAAGGACAGGTCGCTGTTTTGGGACAGTGGGTAATGCGATAACATGATTTTGTGACATAAACCTTTCTCCAGACAACATCCATGGAAATTGCATCAAAATGAATGCATATCTTTCCGTGGATCATGAAACAACAATTAAATTTATGCGACAGCTAATGCCCGCGACTGACTTTCGTCACTGGTTGAGCGATAAACTTTTTGTTTTAGGAGAAAATCCAGCACATCACTTTTGTGATACAGCACCTTGCGGCCGATTTTCAGATAAGGAACACTACAACCAGCCCAGCGGTTACGTTCAAGTAACTGGGTGGAACAACTTAATACCGCAGCAATGGTTTGTTGATTAAACAATGCAGAATGGGGTGCAGATTCAAATTCGTTTCACAGGTGTAAACGAGAGGGTTTTTGCATAGACATAAAGGAACCTCGGTCAATTGATTATTCATTTCAGCTTAATGCCGACCAGCCGCATCCTGCGTAATGAATATCAGTTGTCTATCTGGTTCCATCACAGATCAAACAATGATAATTCGTTTCCATAAGTCGTTTAGACTTTTAACTACAAGCCTGATCCAATTTCAAGCTCGGGGAAAGTATCGCTTAAAATTTAAAAGGTTGTCAATGATTGTAGATCAAATTAAAAGAAATGATGTCAATTGATGCTGAAAAGCGGTGATTGAGCGTTGATTTGTCCCACCTGCCCCACTTCAAAAAATGGGTTAGGGACAGCAAAAATCCAGTCGTGGCGCGGTTGTCCCCACTGTCCCAGTTGTCCCTCGTGTTTTTAACTATAACGCCAAGCATGTGAACTAAAACTCACAATATATTTAGAATTCTCAAGTAGTAAGTACCATCAGCTGATTAATTTTTAGTTCTAAATCTTTCAGCGAAGCTGATGATGTATACGTAAATAACTATTTGTGACGTTCAACTTCATCGGATCGCACCCATGGCATATTAATACGAACTGCATCAAGATTTAGCACATCAGCAATTTTCAATAAAGTACGACGCCGAGGCATAGCATTCGAATTAAAAAAGCGTGATAGAGATGGCTGTGGGATATGTGTTGCCTTTGATAATTCACTAATCCCACCGTTATCATTTACTATTTTCAACAAACCATCTTTGAATTCTCGAATATGCTGCCTCACCTGCTCCAGATCATTTAATTTAATATAACGATATTCTTCTTTTTCAGGTTGATTACAGTCATCAATGAGCTCTTGGATGTCAGCAATGATTTCATTACACTCGTTAATATCCGATTCGTTATTCCATAGGAAAACCAAATCAGCAACCCCTTCGTAGCGTAATGCAGTGCGAATGGCTGCGGAAATAAATTCTGAAGGTAATCCCACCTTTTGCATTGTATGGCTAATAGAAAATAAACTAACATCTTGCTCAGGTGTCAGATGGAAGATTGATTCCTCTTTATAGGCATGCCTTCTCATGTTAACTCTCCACATTTAATGTATCGCTCTTCTTGGAGCAACTGAAGGTGCGTTTTAAATTTTGCCAACATTCGTTTTTCTGTTTTTTCATCCCGCTTTACATACCCTTGGCATATATAAGCATTGTTTAATATGGCAACAGGCAATCGAAGCTGTACACATCCATTACCTACCTGATGCCATTTCATTTTATACCCTCTCGGTATAATTTGATGATTCCACTTAGCTGGTGACCAAAATTTTCCATTATCAAATTTTGAATCATTCGGATAATTGGCTAGCAACAAGGCATCAGGTCTTAATTGCTCTTGATAATAGGTTTGCGTAAATACATTGTTGTGCTTTAACTCAAGATAAGCATCAAGCGCCCATTGAGTGATAATAATTTTCACATCCCCACCTTATCATTCATGTTAATTATAGCATATATAACAAATATAACATTTTATATTTGCAACACGTTAAAAACCTAACTCATGTTTTTGACTAAAAAATTGGTAATCATTTGCATAGGCTTACGCAAACGTTCAACATCTCGCATAATATACCCGGCCGTCACATCATTGTTCATTTTGTGATTTAACAATCGTTTCAAAGCATAAGCAGGCAGATCAAGACTATCGGCAATAGTAGCAAAGGTTCTACGTAAGTCATGCAGGGTAAATGGCACACCGGACAATTCAGCTACTTTTAGTACCGCTTTTTTAGGCTCAGAAATATAACCCGTTTTGCTATCGGCTGGAAAAATATACTCACTGGTTTTCTGCCGACTTCTTCGCTCCAGTAACTCATAAACAAAATCCGACATCGGCAGAGTATGTACTTCTCTATTTTTGGTATCTTGCAGTGTGAGCGTCTTGGATTTCAAGTCGATATCATCCCAGAGTAAGGAGGCGGCTTCAGTTTTACGCATGCCGGTGAACAGTAGTAAAAGAAAATAATCATGCCAAAGTAGCGCATTACGATAGGCCTCTTGATCTACCAATCGTGTTATGCCGGAATACCAATCAGCCAGTTGATGCGGCTTAATCACCGTTTGCTTGCGATCAACACGAAACCATCCTCGGGTATGAGACAGGTATTTCACTGGATTGATAACGATAATCGACTGACCATCACCAGTCTGATATTCATACATGGCAAAATTAAATATGGCTCTTAATACTCGCATGGCATTATTGGCTCGCGCCCGGCTGTTGGTTGCACCGTGTTGGGAGTGACGTTTGGCGATCATTTCGCGGGTGATTGTAATGATGGGCTTATCCAACCAGTCAGGTACAACTTCATGCAGCACAGAGTGGTAATCAGCAAGGGTTCTTGGTTTTAAATCTTTACGGGCTTTTAAATAATCATTCAACACTTGCTTCAGGGGCATGGCATTAACCCGTTGGGTTTTCTTTTCAGCAATGGGATCATCCCCTCTCGCCACACTACCCAATAAACTCTTGGCCTGCTTTCTGGCTCCTTCAGCAGTGATATTGCCGTACTTACCCAAGGTGATCCGTTTGACTTTGCCATTTATGCGGGTTTCGACGATGAAGCTTTTTACACCACTACTGGTAATTCTCAAAGCAAAACCTTTTAACGTTTCATCCCGAAAAAAAGATTGATCTTTTCCAAGCATCGGTTCGAGCTTGTCTATCACCGATTTTATCAGTCTTAAACCATTTTGATTTGCAGCCATGCTTCACCCCCGACAAAAACCCATGTAGACGCAATGTAGACAGATTTTTTAAAACTCAATAAAGCCCAATGGCATCGATTATGACCTAACACCATTGAATTTAAAAGGTTTATAAAGGTATTTAAAAATCATTAAAAGAGGATAAAACAGGTCTGTTACAGACTCATAATCCGTTGGTCCAAGGTTCAAGTCCTTGTGGGCCCACCATTAAAATCAATGACTTACACTTGATTTTCTGTTTCCCTAAAAACCCCCTTCGGGGTTTCTTCGGGATCTGCGCTCACAATTCACAATGAAATTGCTTTTACGCCCTCATTTACAACCTGTCTGGATTTAAAGTTTGTATTGCGCAAAAGTGTTAAAACAACTCCACTCTTTTGCTTTTCACAAACCCTGTTGCCAGCCTCAAAAAGATTTTGCAACTCAGCTGATGAGTAATGAGTGGTAATTCGCCCAGAACGATGTCCCAGCAAATCCTGTCTGTCTTCAAAACTTACACCAGCCGCACGCAAGCGCCTGCCAAAAGTATGTTTCAAGTCATGCACCCTTACCTGCGATAAATCAGCTTTGATTCGAGCTTGCCGCCATCCCGTTGATAACATCCGGGCTAATGGCTTGCTTCTAAAGCTAAACACATGGGTTGGATGTTTCCCCCGCTCACTATTCACCACTGATCGAGCCGTCTCATTACAAACAACCAGTCAGCAATTCCCGCCATTAAAAAAAATCCAGTAAACTAGCGGTTTCCAGGTGATTTAGAAATTAATTTTTCGTAGACTATCGTTACG
>JABDAB010000016.1 GCA_013289415.1 Gammaproteobacteria bacterium | reverse complement strand
GAGCCATCACAAGCGTATTTAAATGAGTGGTATCATTTTTGTTCAAAGCAATCATGGAAAACGCCACAAGATATAAAAAACATGTTGCGAAATGTATCATTTATAGCAAATGATCGTGTTATTTTTAATATAAAGGGTAATGACTACAGAATTATTTGCGCTATCGATTATCCAAGACAGACGATGTTCATAAAATTTGTCGGGACACACAAGGAATATGATCGTGTGCAAGCCGCGGAGGTTAAATAAAATGATTAAACCCATTCATAACGATGAAAACTATCAACAAGCACTTGCGCGAACTGACGTTATTTGGGGCGCAAAGCAGAATACACCCGAAGGTGATGAACTGGATATACTGCTTGTTTTAATTGAAGCATATGAAAATAAAAGGCACCCCATGCCCCCTTCTGATCCTGTGGATGCCATTTGTTTTTTAATGGACCAAATGAACTTAAAAAGAAAAGACTTGGAAGTATTTCTTGGTCCTAAAAGTCGTGTCAGTGACGTACTCAATAGAAAACGTCATCTAACCATGCATCAAATTGTGAATTTGCACAAAGGACTGCATATACCTTATGACAGCTTAATTGAAGAACGCCACTATGGCTAATCAATTTTGCAAATCTCATCGCAAAACAAAACACTTTTACACCTGATTTTTGCAACACATTGGCGCTATATTGGGGTTCTACGCACAGCCCCCGTCAGTGTTCCCAGCGGTTAAAACTTGATCACTGGTCACCTTTACGGCTCCTACTACGGGGGCAGTCAGTATACGTGCGTAAATAGGACTTTTCATTCTTAAAATGGCCTATAACCCTTTCCACATATGGGTTATAGACAATTTTTATAAAACAAATTCATATCTATATATTTGAACCATTATGCGACAGACTCAAGCTGGGGTTATGGGAGTAATGGAACGGAAAACCGGGTTAAGACACTAAAAGCCATGGTAACTTATTTTATAAACTCTGAACTGAGGCGGGCCATGTTCCCACCATCATAAAAACATCTACATTTGACCTCATTAACATTCTTTTGAGGATACTAGAAAGCAAGTTGTTGAATGTTGTCCGCATATTGTTTAATTGACAGTCACCATGCCGTGTACTATATAACACATATGTTCAGTGTTTTTGGTATAAATTATGAAAGCAAAAACTGAGGTGAGCCGAGCCGATTTTGTTGTTGCAGTTCGAGAGTTCAAACAAAAACATCACGGAAAATTGAAAAAACTATTGAATAAAAAATTACATCCTAATCTTGTACAGGAATTTTTTAACCATCCAGTTATTAATGCTTATTTGGCAAGACCTCATGTTACATTCGTGGAAAACCATCCGCATTTGTTTGATTCTAAAACGAAAGCTGATCACGATAATTCTGATCATTATGAGCTTAAAGTTTATCAATATCTACCGGATGTGGTCCTTTACCGCAATAATGACATTGCAACACCAAAGTTTTACTCCAATGGAACAGTAGGACATATATTGTTTGATAATTTATACCAGCAGCTAGAATCCATGGTACTAGGTTTAAAAATCCATTCTCCGCAGGATATCTATACAATTAGAAACACATTATTTACTGATTTAATGTCATTAGAAAAAGATGAAGAAGCGCCACGATTTATTATCTCACCTAATTGGAAGGATCATCATGCTACTATAATATTCTCGGTTATTGAACCAGAAACTAAAAAAATATTAGTCAGTTTATTCTTAAACTCCCAAAACAGTCCAGATTATTTTAAATATTCCCACGAACGATTTATTATGGAGAATCATATTTCTCAACAGTTTGTAAGAAAATTTGCTGAAAGAGCATTTCCAGAAATTCAAAATTTTCAACCGTCAGATAAAGAAAAGCGGATACTAATCAATGAGCCATTAAACGCTGCCTTGGCTTTTAATTATGGAACTAGTGAGCTATATTCACCAGAATTTGAAGCATTAAGAGCACGCCAAGACATAGAAGCCATTTATCAAGTTGGCGGCAATTGGGTTATGGGTAGAAGCATACCAAAGCAGCCATTTATTGATGTTTCACATCAGTTACAAACGCATTTAGATGATTTTAATTGTGTTCTTTATGGTTTGAATTTCGTCTATGGCATCGTTAACCTATTAAATGAACCTACCATGGCTGAAAAAATTACTGCTTTATCTCGTGAGATAGCAAACGATCCTGATACATCTGCGCGCGACCAATTGGTAGAAATATTTAGAGAACAATTGAAAACATATTTACCCTATTATGATAAAACAGGCCAAATTTGTTCGGAACAAGAAATCAGAAATTTTCATATTAATGAGCGTTGGGAGTTAGGGAAAGAGTCTGTCCATTTAACTAGCGATCAAAACATGGGCGATCTAATCAAACCCTCTATTGTGAGTATATTTAAATCAAAAATAGAAGATATTAAAGACCCAATCCCGAATAATTCATCACCTAATCTCAATGGGAGCAGCTGACATAAATTCAAACTGAGCCTGATTCAAATGTAAGCTGCTTCTGATCTACTCTAAGCATGTTTTTTTGCGCTAGCTCATGATTTCTGCTTGCTTAGAACAATTTTTTAATATTCTATTGTAAACAGCCACATTATTATGCCGACTATTAGGAGCTCCGCGAACTGTTTAAGCAAGAATCTGCAAACCATATTTTTGCACCATTGCTAACAATTTAAGAGCCATGCCACTAGGATGCTTTGCACCCGATTCCCATTTTTGTATTGTTGATTCGCTAGTGTTTAAATATCTAGCGAAAATTGGCTGACTTACATGGTTTCTTTCTCTGATTTTTTTTATTTGTGATGGATTCATATCTGGTGTGGTAATAAGACAGGAATCATCAAAATTTCGCATGGTTTCTTTAGTGATAGCACCAATGTTTAATAATGCAGATGCAGAGGAATGTATAGCCTCGAAAGCATCGCTTTTAAATTTGTTTTTACTGTTCATGGCATATCTCTATTAATGACCTTTCCTTCACCAATTGGTCAATTTGATTTATGGATAACTCTGCGTATAATTTTGCAAGTTTTCGAAAATCGGCCAACTCATTATCTTCAATGTTATCACGATCTTTTTTTGCAAATATATATTCATAGATCTAATAATAACCCCCTTTAGCGAGTATGAGAGATCGGTGTTTATTATCATTTAAACGCTTTTTAAAAACCCCACCGCCTAAATCAACAGCCTGACCATCCATCACCTGCCGAATTGCTTCGCAAAGCTCTGAGTCTTTAATTCTTGCCTTTTTAGCCACCTTGGCAAACCAAGAGGTTTTAAATGCTCGTTTCAATATGTCTTCTCTATTCATATCTAAGTGTAGCACCTAGTCTCACCAAAAACAATGTTAACTGATTATATAAACCCAGTTAGGACATTCCCCAGACTTAAGAAGAATTCGCCAGTAACCGTTTGATTCAAGTCCAAAGACCATGCCGAACTTTAACAAGACGAATCAACATGGCGGTGTCCTCCTCGTCCTGATCTTCTTCCATTTTACGACAAATTTTTAGCAGATTACTTGGCAGTGACAGCCCCATTTTTTTCTGACTATCATGAGGCAAGATCTGATACAAGGGAACATTTTTTCCAATACTTTCTTTTTGAATTTTGGCTTGAGCTTTTAATCGTGTAAATACGTCAGCGTTCATGCCTTTAATGCGATCACAATCAGTGTCAACTAAGCCCTGCATGGTATGAATACCGGGTTATCCATATAATATACCCTCTAAAAGGGTCTGCACGCAGACATAATTATTACAAATCAGATTGTGTCTGCGCGCAGACACAATTCAAATATTGGTATTAAGGCAATGTTTTCATCATGCCATTGCCGCACCCTATCAGATCATAATAACGCGAAAACGCCTGAAAATTATGCGCGGCCAGCTAAACAATGCGGTGATGGCATTATGTTGGCTCAGGAAATACGCGATCAAAATAAAGTCGGCCAAGCGAAGATCACCCCTTAACCAATTCATCATGATTAATTTTCAAATAATCAATCCCAGACTCACTAAACTCATTGAGGTAACTGTCTTCAAGATCATAAACAGCACTCATACGCTCCATGGGCTCCATTTTTGAATATTTGGCAGCACCGATTTTTTTAACATAATCACGCTCTGCAAGCCTAGATGCTAATTCTTCCCAGAAAAACTCATCTTCATATGGGGTAACGAATACATCGAGAATGTGCTCTTCATAATCCTTTGTCTCATAGTAATCATTATGCTCTTTTGAGAACTGTATGATATCTGTCGCGTCCATTTCCGAAGAATAAGAAAATAGCTTTTTTTTCAATGCGTCATGTGCGTTGGATTTCGAGTCAGCTGCGGTTTCATGCGCATTCATGATCCAGTCGGCTATGGATAACATATCAAGCAGCGCCCGATACTCATCCTTGTTTATTTCAATTTTCATAAAATAATGATCATCCTGTTAATTGATTACAATACAATTTCATCATTGTAACATGCCCTTGGTTACAACAAACCGTAATGCTGAACCGCCGATCTATTTTTTCAATTCGAGTTGGTTGCTTTAGAAATTAATATGGTGCATGGTATTTAAAACATTCGACATAAGGATCTGTGATGAAACTATATTACACACCCGGAGCCTGTTCTCTGGTCGCACGAATTATTATCAATGAGATTGGGCTTAAAGCTGAATTTGAATCGGTTAATTTAAAAACAAAAACAACCGAAACAGGCGCGGATTATTTAGCCATCAATTCCAAAGGTGCTGTTCCCGCATTACAATTAAACAACGGTGAGGTGCTTACTGAAAACGCCATTATTTTGCAGTATTTGGCCGATGAATCAAAAGCAATACAATTGCTGCCTCCGATAACAGATTTCAACCGCTACCGTGTACTGGAATGGCTCAATTACATCTCGACAGAACTACATAAAGGAATTGGCATTTTATTCAATCCAGCAATTACCGACGACATGAAAAATAATATCTTTATTCCATTGATCAAATCCAAACTGAACTATGTTAACAACCACCTTCAGCACCGCACATATTTGTCAGGAGATCACTTTACCCTTCCTGATGCATATCTATTTGTGATGCTGCGGTGGACTGCGTATTTTAAACTGGATTTAAAAGAATTGAGCAACCTGTCACGATATTTTACTGAACTCAGTGGCCGGCCGTCGATTAAACAATCGTTGAAACAGGAATAACAGGCGATGTTAATGAATTAATGGAGATAATCTTGATGAACTTTCTACACACAATGGTCAGGGTATCAAACTTGGATGACTCCCTTGATTTTTATTGTAATAAACTGGGATTAATCGAAGTAAAACGTGCGGAGCATGAACAAGGCCGATTCACGTTAATATTTTTAGCCGCCCCTGACGATCTGAAACACGTGAAAACAACACAGGCTCCCATGCTTGAACTAACATATAATTGGGATCCACAGCCTTATCTGGAAGGACGTCATTTTGGGCATTTGGCCTATGCTGTCGACAACATCTACGAAACCTGTCAACGATTACAAGATGCTGGTATCGTGATTAATCGCCCCCCTCGTGATGGTCATATGGCCTTTATTCGTTCGCCCGATCAAATCTCTATTGAGTTGTTACAAAAAGGTGAGGCTCTGCCAAAGCAAGAGCCATGGATATCAGCAGAAAATATTGGGCATTGGTAAGATCCTGGCGCAGGTAATTGATCAAATTCTACTGCTTGCACCACTTTATCAATACCGATCCCCTTTTCTTCGAAAATACCAAAACAGAGCCCTCCATGCGGATCACCATCCGTATCAAAAAACCACCATTTGATAAGACAGAAAAATTATTAACAACAATCCATTTCTGCATCAGGGTTGGCTTGTATTAAAATGTCGGCTCATTTTCAAAAGCCCATTAACTCATTAAAGGGCGGTGGATGAGAAATAACGGTTCTCTAATTCGCTACAGACATGCACACAGGCGGCGCTTTCAGCGTCACCAGCTCTATCATCACGCTTTCATCGCCATTACCAAGCCACACCTGACCATCCTGTATGGTGCAATGAAGTTTCATGTTGCGCTGCGCCATTTTGGCGATGGCGCGCGTGCTTTCCAAAGGCAGGCTGATCACAGTCAGATTTTTAAGCCGTTCAAACTGAACACTGTTTTGTGCGAACCACATTTCAACGACTCGCCCGCCATAGCAATAGACAATTACCTGATTGGCGCGCCCGCACGCTTTGCGGATTAATTTTTCGTCAGGCATGCCAACGTCTATCCATAACTCAATCGCGCTGGTTAAATCCTTCTGCCATAAATCAGCCTCGTCATCGTCGGTCATCCCCTGGCCGAACTCTAGGTATTCATGGGCGTGCAAGCAAAAGGCCAGCAGGCGCATCATCATGCGCTCATCCGTTTCCGAAGGATGCTGCGCAATGGTCAACGCATGATCCTGGTAATAGTGGCGTTCCATGTCCGCAATTTGCAGATTGACTTTGATGATGGTTGATTTGATGGCCATGAGTTATTTTCCTTTCTATTAGGGTCTAGTGGCTATTCTTGCCCATCGTGAACACCTACTCATACTGAAGAACGTGAACAGTGATTCTTGTTTGATAGGCCCCAGCTTGTTATTACAGAAACGGGGTGTTGTACCCTACAATTTAACGGATCTTGTTTTTTTACCTTGTACCAGGCTTACGAAGTAAGAAAAGAAAGGGTTTTCTTTTAAGCACATCTTAATTTCTTTGACTCCACCGCCGGCTAGAATATATTTCACGTCAGGTACAAAATCGCTGAGTATTTTTAATATATCAGCATCGCTGGCTTTTCTTTTATCTAGCTCCTTCATTTGCTGCTCTATCATTCTAATAGTGAGTTTCTTATGATAATTTAACATATTAACCTCTTTGGGCCACCGGCCTTGATTGTAACCGGCCAAATTAAATTGCCGAGATTAGCCTCATTATTTTGCCGACCAATTATTAATAAAGACTTGCTGGCTAGTAATCAATTCATTCAATGCCCAGTGAAAATAGTCGCTTGGCAAGGTGTTTGATTTTTAGGGACGAGAACAAAATAATAGCAAGATCAGCAGGCCTATGCGACTTTTTTCATAACAAGAAGAAAAAGCTCGGAATTCAAAAAAAAGTCCAACCAAGATTGAAGATGTTTATAATCACTTTGTTCGAACCACTTTTGATCAACCATATAGAATTGTCTTATAAATGGAAAGATTGCAACATCAGCAAAACTAATATGATCGGCTAAAAGATAACGGTTCTGCATTAATAGTGAGTTTAATTGATGAAGATAAACTTTAGCGTTATCTCTATAATATTCAAGATCGTTTTTTTCTGAATGCAAGCGCGGGTTATCTCGACTGGTAACAGGGGCCACCCATGTTGCTGCGCTGCTTAAATCACACCAAGCCAATCGCAAAAACGTTCGTTTTTAAGTAATTTTTCTTGTTGAGTTGCAGATTGTCAAAGTGCCCGTTTTTAGCGACGTGCTGACATTGGCTTTGAAATCGGGCATTAATTACACAACTACATCGGTTTTTTTGTATATTGGATAACGACCGTTATTGGTTGTATGTTTTGTATCAACCTTATACTTTCTAATATTGTCATGGTCTGTATAATTATAATATTGAATCGACATTATAATTTAACGGATGATTTTTAGAGTAAATTAAGAGCAAAAAAATCGCTTACATACATTTGTACATCGAGCAACAAAACACTATCATCAGCGCTCAAACACAGCAAATAATCCTGCCTGCTCCCAAACAAATGCGATTTGGTTTTTAAACATAAAAAACATCGAGACTAATCATTAATTAGTTACAATCACAAATATACCAAGAAATTGAAGAGGAATATCATGAACGCTACTTCTGGAAAATATAATCTTCGGTTAGCCGTTGTCATATGGCTATTTGGAATGTTTGGCGTTGTACCACTGATATTGTTATTACCATCGATGTTTGCAGGACATCAGCTGCCTGTGTCATTTTTGGTTTTTTCTTTAATCCAACTACTACAGAGTGGCATTTTAGTAGCTATGGCTGCTTTCTTAGGCGTAAAACTGGCACCAAAGGTTGGTTTGCACTCCCCTGTATTGGAAGCTTTGACTAATTGGCAACCTTTAATGCTGGTTCTTCGCCCCCAAGTCGTTCCTGGGCTCATTGGAGGAGTTGTTGTTGGTGTGCTACTGATTGGAATGAGTTACGTCACTCCACATGAATTAACTATTACTGCGCAAACAAATTTAAATCCTTGGCTAAAGGTCATAACAGAAGTGTTCTATGGGGGCATTACAGAAGAAATCCTACTGCGTTGGGGGATAATGACCCTATTATTATGGCTGCTTTGGCGGTTCATCCAGCATAATCAACAGAGCCCATCATCGATGTTAATATGGATTGCGATCATAGGTAGCTCTTTATTTTTCGCCATAGGCCATCTGCCGGCCGCACTCAATTTAGCCGGTTATTTAACACCCAACATCATTGCTTATGTAATCACGGGCAATGCGTTTGGGGGTATCGTATTTGGTTTTCTTTACCAACGCTTTGGTTTAGAATCCGCTATTATCGCTCATGCTGGAGCCCACATTATCGCCGATATAGTCAGCTTATTTTAACAGCTCGATTTAAATGACTGAAGGTATATATATTAGCAGCTACTATACTGTATCCTGACCAT
This sequence comes from Gammaproteobacteria bacterium, assembly GCA_013289415.1. GTDB lineage: Bacteria > Pseudomonadota > Gammaproteobacteria > Legionellales > Legionellaceae > DDPF01. Next base: position 25,422 of record JABDAB010000016.1, on the reverse strand, counting down.
CGAGCTCATTGTAGCAACCCGCGGAGATCTTCACATGAAAAAAATAACCCCTATACTCGTCAGCTTGTTGTTAACAGTAAGCATCATGACAGTACACGCAGAGACTGCGATTATTAAAACATCACAAGGTAGCATAACTTGTGAATTATTTACAAAAGAAGCGCCTAACACTGTTGCAAATTTTATGGGCTTAGCAACAGGAACAAAAGAATTTAAGGATCCAAAAACAGGCGAAATGGTTAAGCATCCTTTTTATAATGGCTTAATATTTCATCGTGTGATACCTGGTTTTATGATCCAAGGTGGAGACCCCCTTGGAAACGGGACCGGCGGACCAGGTTATGCATTTGATAATGAAAATACTCTCGCGAGTTTTAGCAAACCTGGTGTGCTGGCGATGGCCAACGCTGGACCAAACACGAACGGCAGCCAATTTTTTATTACCGTTGCGCCAACACCTGGCTTAGAAGGCAGCTACAATGTTTTTGGCCAAGTCATTTCTGGACAAGACATTGCAGATAAAATTAGTAAAGTGCCTACTGGCTCGCAAGATATTCCTATCACACCCGTGGTAATTGAAAGCATTACCATTCAAAAATGAATGCGGGTTTGACCGCTTATGAAATAGTTACTGTGATTTCCCTCTCAAATCAATATCCCAAACATCAGTCACCACATCATTTTCAACGATAAAAAATCGGTCAAATAAATTAATGGTTGGATCGCAGTGAGGCACCACCAGTTCCAGCACATCACCGTTCACTGGAAGCTTAGCCTTATTTAGCGCGGTGATTTTGCCATGTTCATCCCCAAATCCACCCCAGTCATATTGTAAGCCGGCGTGGCTGATGATGTCGGGTTTGTGTTTTGCATCTACGTAAATGGATTTGGTTCCGGCATCTACCGTCACATGTTCGGGTCGATTGCTGCTGATGACGGTAGTCAGCATGGTCATCGCGTGTTTGAAGGTGGTGAAGGATTCGGTGTTGGTTTTGGAGCCAATGCCGGCATATTCAACATCCATGACGGTATATGAGCCTGGCTGAATCTCGGTGACCTCTGTAGCGTCGATATCAATGTCGTAGGTTCCGGTACCTGTGCCTGTTAATATGGAGCAAGGATATCCATGCTCTCTTAATCGCCGAACGGCATTACTTGCGTATTGCATGATGTTCAGTGATAGTTTTTTTCGTTCATCAAATGATTTGATATGCTGCAAATTGCCGGCATAACATTGAACGCCAACGAGGTTTAACCATGGCAACGCTTGAATTTTCGCACTGAAATCAAGCGCATTTTCCGGGTTTATCCCTGTTCGTCCAATTCCTGAATCCAGATCAATCAGCACATTGATTTTATTTCCAATGGATTGTCCAGCGTTGTTTAAATCAATCAGATTTTGCTCGTTATCCACGACCACCATGACGGGGGCAGTCAGGATACGTGTGCAAATGGGTCACTTCACTTTTAAAACAGGCCTGAAACCCTTGCTACACAAGGGCTACAGCGTTTTTTCATAGAAATAATTTATCGGTTAAAATATAACCAACTATGCAGCGTCCTGTAGTTCCTCATTCTTCGCTTTAAACAAGAATTTGTCTCTCGTTGCGTGTAAATTTGCAGGACAACGAGCTAGATGCAATACATATTCACCATAACGCTTAAGTGGTTTATGTCAGCATGGCGATGGCCGAGTGTTTTCGGCTGTAACTGGTGGTTCAAAACATCTGTCGGAGGTTAAACTGAGTTGCTTGCCAGTATATGCAACAAAATATTGTTTTGAATTATCTAAAGTGCTCGTATGACTATCGCTTACGTTTATTATGTGCAGTTGTTCCTCAGGTGCAATGTTTAACGCGACCCTTATTGCTTTATTAACTTCCAACATATGGTCAGCATGTAATGGAATGGAACTTGACATTTCTAACAGTGTGCTCGTTATTGCTGGGCTATGCAGGATTGTTTCAATAATAGCAGGAAGCAATTGTTGGTTTTTGATAACCTCAGGGTCAAAATCAAAAGGAATAGGAGAATTATCGCCATAATGAAATAATCGAACATTTCCTTTGGTATTACCAGCTAGCAATACAATTCTTCCAAGCGTGTTATAAAGGTCTTTTTTAGGGCTATTTTGAATAATTGTGCGCAACAACAATGATTGCTCGCGGGTTAAAGAAACTTCAGTCAATGGACCATTTTCAGCTGTTTGATAAGCAAATTCAATATTTGGATCCTCATCTTTACGTTGATCTATAAATTTCTTTAAATAGTCTATTCTTGAAGAATGAGATGGGTGAACATCAAGAAAAGGGAAATCAGAACTGAATAAGTGGTCACCAGTAGATGAAAATTTTAATTTTTTTATCATATCAAACCAGAGTTTTTCTCCAGGTGTATTGCGATATTTGAGCATGTCTGCTCTTTCATTGGAAAAATCACGAATCACGCCGGCTATCTCTATATTATTACAATGTTCTGCAGCGGTAAGATCAGCCCTTTTTTCATAGTATCTTCCATAAGTTAACATTGCAGCTCCAATAAATAGTAGTGGAGCAATCGCTGGAACCTTCAGGAACGCCATATGAAACCCAGTCATAACAATTAAGTTTGTAACCAATAAATCATTATTTTTTAGATGAGCAAGTTCATGAGACATGATAAAACGATTATTCGGCTTACTCGGATTTATTGCTACGCTCATACTATTCCATTTTCCTGGTCCATTGACACCTTGAGTCGTGCCACTAGTTGCGTTTGATGTATATACTGTTACAGGCTGTTTAATACCCATTGTTTGAGCTTGAAGATTGACCTCATCAGAAAGTTCTTTGGATGCAGGCACCCAATCATTAGGCACAGCGGGGGATAATCTTGAATAAAACGTCTTATAGGCAAAACCTGTTACAGCAATCTTCATGGCAATGCCAATATTTTTTTTAAAGAGTTTATGATTAAACATTTTGTTTCACCTTGATTAGAGCATTAGCATGATCTAATTATATGCAAACAGATCAAAAAATACAACCAATCGGGGGCGACACAAATCGGGGGCTAACTATCCTGGGCTCTTTGTGGGAAGGTACGAAATTTCCCAGAACACCCTTACTACGCATCAACACCTTGATTAAGGCATCGATAGAACACAGATCGACTTACTCCAATGGTGTCACAAATTTGTTTGACCGACATTTTATCTACCTGACGTAGTGCCTTTATTGTCTCGGCTTTCTCGTAAGTCAATGCTTTCGGTCTGCCCCCTTTACGCCCTTGTTGCCGAGCAGAATCAAGTCCTGCCTTGATGTCATTTTCAGAAGTGTACTGCACGGATTTCAGAAGTCCTCTGCACGGAAGATAATATTACCAACCAAGGGTATCCGACCAATTCGTGGTCGTGACGATCGTGTTGCATCATAACTAACCTGTTGCCTCAGAATAAACGTGTTACTCCAAACCCCGATCGAGAGATTATGATCTATACTTATCTTGAGACTATGGAGATAGCATATGCCAACGCACATCGAAGCAATAAAACGGGATTTGCAAAATCGACTTAATTTGATGACAGAAAAAATCGCGCTTCTCAATGAAATCCGGGCACGACCTGGCCACCAAGCGACACCTGAAGAGATGGCTGTTTTAGATCTGTACCAACAGACTTACGATTCGTTAGTAAGAATTAATACGGATGGCGATATTATTGCGCTGATGTTGGAGGCGAAAGCCGAAAAGAGAGCAAACAAAGAAGACACAAACACTTATCAACCCTTTTTACTTGATACAACCGATAAGCTGAAGCAATGGATGTTTAATGCGTTGATAAATGAAAAAATGAGTGCGCATGAACCTTTTCGTTATGACGTTGTTTTACAAGGATACAGAGGACATTGCTCTTCAGCTCACATGGAATTTGATGGTACAAATCTCAACCTTTTTTATATTGATGCTGCAGCGGATACTGGCGTCATAGAACAAAACTATAACTACTTAGTACGGACACTTGGAGAGGAGCGAATCAAAAAAGAGCATCTACGCGTTGTTTTACCTCAGATACAATATGACAAGACCAGTTGCGCTATTTTTAGCATACAACACTTGAATAGGTTATCACATTTATCCGTTGAGGAGCTGATGAGTAAAAATCTTCAGCTTGACGGCGCGCTTATGAAAAATATTCAGAGCATCAGTCATTTTAATGATTACCCTGCTGAGCTTAAAACACAATTCATCGATAAAAAGCAAAATAAAACACTAGCGCAACATATTGAAGCGTATAGTATTCAGTGTGAAGCGATCGATTCGGAAAAAGTTACAACAAAAAATTATGCGATTGATTATAAAAACTATAAATATTTAGTCGCTGCCAATGAAAAGCTCGATGAACTGTTAAGGCAGGGCAATGAAGAGCTCGTTAAGTCAGTGATTGATAATCGTTCATCGCTTCAACTCACTGATCAAGAAAGAGAAACTCTCGCAATTAGAGCATTTCTTTCTAATCCATCAGATCCTGACCCTGACATCATCAGAATGAATGTTGACCTCGATACAATTAAAACGAATTTTGTTGAATATTTTATTGCTCAAAATAACCCACAAGTTTTACGTCAATGGCTCGAACTAACAACCGAACAAACTAAAACTCGAGTCACATATTTTCAAGAAGAGCGACTGAAATTACTACAACATATCCGACAATGGCTAAAAAATATAGAACCATACACAGAACATCATGCAACTTTACATAAAAACATACTTCAAGAGCTGGGGATTTTTGAATATTTAATCGCGACCCGATGGCGTAGAGAGAAAGACGATTCTACGCATGATATTGCAGCGCGTATTGAACTTGTCAAAGAATTTATTCAGCAAGGAGGAGACATCAATCAACCCGGAGGTAAATACAATTTAACCCCTTTAACGACTGCTTTGGATAGTTTAAGTCATGTTGATATTATAACATTCCTTCTTGAATCGGGTGCTCGCGCTGACATTAAAGATAAAGACGGTGAAACCCCGCTTGATATTGTTTTGTTAAGTAAACGCCATAAACCAGAGGTTCGTGAGCAATTAATTTTGTTACTACTCCAACATGATGCGATCGCTTCAAAAGAGAATCTTGAAACATTAAAACAAGCGTTATCCGCTGAGGATTATCAGAAGTATGACCAAAAAATAATGAAAGCAAATCTACAAGAAATACGCTCCACAGATGCAGAAAATGCATCAACAGACTCTATGACCCAACGACGATCGTTTTAATGAATATATAGAAGCTCAGAAAATAAAAAGCTAAGATGACACCATCATTTGGCTTATTTAGATACAAACTAATCTGTAGTAGCTCAGACTTGACCTGACACTTTAATTTCGGATAATTTGATTTGAAACGCTCATCATTTGCCAATGCATCTAAAACATCTTGATCAGATGCAGTTTTATCTAAATTTTCAAAGAAATTTGCTTTTAATTTGCTTTTTAATTGACTCAGTTGTGATGGTCTATTTGAAACTTCTTCGGGTACCGCTTGATTAAGCGCTGCAAGGTTGGTTTCAAAATAGAAAATAATGCGTTCACTTGTTAGCAATGGATTATTTAAATAAAGCATAGCAAATAAGCCTCTTATTAGTTATGAGTTTAGTTTAGTACACTTTTAATGGTATATAAAATGGGTCGGCAACATAATGTGGCGGATGTCGGCAATTTAATTTGGCCGGTTACACAATATCAGTTGATATATTTTAATACAGGCACTTTGGAGGGGCTTCTGAAATATCCCCTATTAGACCCATTACACAAACGTACGTTTTTGAGCAAGGTTTTATGATGGTTTGTAAATTATAAGAATCTAGCGCCACGACTGGCCTCTGAAATTCTCAATAACCATTCTTGATAAAGCTTTCTTATTACATTATACTTCACAAGAGTTTTAAGAATAAGGACAATAAGTCGATGCCAATGATTAGTACATTTTACGGTATTTTAATTCAAATGTTTTGGGGTTGACCACGCACCGCCACATTTTCACGCATTATATGCTGAATATGAAGTTCTGATTGATATTCACACACTCGAAGTGGTTCGTGGATCGATGCCTCGCCGAGCATTAGCTTTAGTACTGGAGTGGGCATTTCAGCATCGTGCAGAATTACTGGAGGATTGGACATTATGCGAACAAAATCAGTCGCCAAAGAAAATATCTCCCCTGGAATAGTGTGCCTAGCTCCATGGAGATTAACAAAGGTCAAACCACTGGCAAATTATGAGCTTGAAGTTGAGTTCAGTGATGGTGCACAAGGGGTTGTTGAAATGACCAAATTAATCATGAGTGATCGCGCAGGCGTTTTTGCGGCACTTAAAGATCAAGACCTATTTAATAAGGCTCATCTCGAATATGGAGTACTGACTTGGCCTGGAGAAATTGATTTAGCACCAGATGCCATGCACGATGCAATTAAACTAAAAGGTCGATGGGTTTTGCAATAGAGGGTTTATCATGCTGGTTGGTTATGCGCGTGTTTCAACGGTTGATCAAAATTTAGATCTACAGCTTTCTGCATTGAAAGAGGTTGGTTGTGAAAAGCTTTATCAAGATCAAATATCAGGGACTAAAACAACTCGGCCTAGATTGGATATGGCTCTTGAGGTTTTAAGAAAAAATGACACGTTGGTTGTATGGAAGCTGGATCGATTGGGTCGTACTGTTAAAGGGTTGATTGATTTGGTTACTCAATTGCATCAAAAAGAGATCCACTTTAAAAGCATTACGGATAATGTCGACACATCCACACCAGCAGGTCGGTTCTTTTTCCATGTTATGGCAAGTCTTGCGCAAATGGAACGTGAATTAATGGCTGAAAGAACTAAAGCTGGGTTAGCTGCTGCTAAAGCCAAGGGGCGTGTTGGTGGTCGCAAGCGAAAAATGACCCAGAGCAAAATTGAATCAGCTAAACAATTACTGGCGAATGGCACGTTACCTAGAGACGTTGCACAAAATCTTGGTATATCTATACCGACTTTATATCGTTGGGTTCCTGCTTCAAATAATTTAACTTGAATAAGCTAGCGGACATATTTGGAACTTAACACTTTTAGAGTATATTGATATGCCTTTTCTCATTCTAGACTTAGATCTTACTGTTATTGTTGGCGATCAGTATGTTGAACATATTCATCGAATGCATTTATTATCAAATCAATTTAAGTCAAAGCGTGGCCCTGTGACTAATTGCCACATTATTAATCCGAAGAAAATCGCTGACCTAATAGAAACAGCTTATACCCATTATGACGGAGTTATAATTCTTACAAGTGGGTATTGGGATAAAGGGATTAGGACTCTGCTAGCACGGAAGTTGGATTTATCTGAAAAGACTGGTAAAAAATTGGAACAGTGCCGTATTCATTCACCAATTACTGACAGTAAGCTATTTAATTTGGATCCTGAAAAAATTCGCTTTATGAAGAAGAATACTCGTCTAAAAATGATCATTAAATCGTGTCCTGAGCTAAGTAAGAAATGTTTTACCGTGCTTGATGATTCTCTACTTCATATAAACTCTTTCAAACACAACAAAAGGGTACAAGCTGTTTTAGCTACTACGAATGGGCCAGATGATGGTTTTTATAAAACAGCAGCTGATGCAATGGAAGCGTGTCTCGATCAAGAAGCCAATATGATTACAAACAAAAAACGTACTGCCAGTCCAGAGAGAGTATTAGCTCAAAATCACTTCTTTAAGCGACCAAAAATAGAACACGTTAGCCATGGCTATAATCTTCGAGATAGGCCACTGCTCGTCCCAACCTAATGAAGGTGTCACTCCTACATAAAACGAAACTGTTGGCCATGAAGATAACAGCGACAATGCATCCTCTCTATCTCACAGAATGGGTCTGATGCGTATCGATAGTGTTAGTCACTTACAAAGACTAAGCCATTCCGTATCAGATCTTCGTTGACATCCACTTTGACAATCTGCTGACATTGACTTAGAAAAGTGACAACAGTTAATGTTTGTTAATTGCAAAATAGCTTGACCCAAAGTAAAATAGGCGAACTTTTTGAACATTTCGCGCGTTTTTTATTCCTTTTGAGCGCAAAAGTGGGTATATTTATGTAATCATCACAGGAGCTATCGACAATGAGAGTTATACCTATTTTAAACGAGTTAAAAATAGATTGTATAACACCTCTTTCAGCACGTTGTGCGCGATCAAAATCATATATTTCAGGATTTAGTCGATAGTCGGAAATGACAAACAACGCATGCGGATTGCTATCCAATAGCTTCAATGCCAAATCAAGATTAGCAGGGCCGGCTCCAACAAAAAAAAATACTTTATCAGTTTTAGGTTGTGATAGTTCAATTATATTATGCATCTCTAGATCCCACTACAATTCAGCAACAATTACACTATGTGGTCAATATTATTTCAACTAGAATGGGAGGCCCTGGATCGAAAGTCTATAATTGTTGCTTTATGTGTTCAAAAGTGGCAAAATATAGCTTTATATTGACATGTATTTTTGTAGATGGAGTAAATAATATGTCGAGAACAACACGAAGATTACAACCAAAGCCACACAGTGAAATATTTGAACGTGTAGTAAATCAAGCTAAATCAGATAAAAATATTCATGAAATAACTGCAGAAGAGCTTAAAATACTTATGGATAGTGACTGTTCAAATGTGATTTTGATTGACGTGCGAGAACAAGATGAACGAGCTGCTTTTTATATTGAAGGTTCAGTTCATATAAGCAGGGGCGTGTTAGAACGAGACATTGAAAAAACAATCTCGCTTATTGAGTCAGACAATAAACAAATTATCACTATCTGTAGTGGTGGTTATCGAAGTGTTTTAGCTGCAGCAAGTTTGGTTGATATGGGATACAAAAATATTTGCTCTGTAGAGGGAGGATTGAGAAAATATCTAGAGCAAAATTATGATAATATCGTAGAGACAAATACCGCTTATATTAGTCATCAATCATCACTGTCAATATTCAATATTTAGAGGGAGCTAATTATCATGTTTATAATCACTAGACTTCTTGCATTATTATTGATGAGTATTTCGTTAAATACAATTGCTGGAAATATAAAAGAAAATATTTTTTCACCTAATGCGCCCGCACCCATTGGCACTTATTCACAAGCAATTAAATGGGGAGATACTGTTTATATTTCTGGTCAAATACCTATAGATCCTAAAACGAATCAGCTTGTTAATGGAGATTTTAATGTTCAAGTGCGTCAGGTTTTTTCGAATCTATCCGAAATAGCACGCGTTTCTGGAGGGGATTTGAATGACATATTAAAGTTAACAATATATGTTGCTGATTTGAATAATTTTTCAGAAATTAATCAAGTAATGGGCGAATATTTTCATGAGCCTTATCCAGCACGCGCAGTTATTGAAATTAAAGCTCTCCCTAAAAATGCGTCTATTGAAATCGAAGCTATCATGGGGCTACACTAATTATGAGATAATGTTAAATTAGCAATACTAGAGGAAAATGAACTATGAACCGTAATTGCAGATCAATAGAGTTTATTTATTAGATCGCTCCAATTTGTCCAACTCAACGCGTTATATGATATATATTGCACATCATTTATAAAATTAAATCAAGATCGCCTCATGAAATTATTTAAAACACTCGGTAAAAAACTAGGACTGCAACTCAGTTCCAATGAGCGAGAAGAGCTCGAAGCCATTGATAAAGAAATACGGGATTTACCTCTCAACGTAGGGGGTTTTGTCCCTATCAACCTATACCAAGAAGTATTACAGCATCGTCGTGAACAAACAGCTGATGCATATACTCTAATGCATACCACACAAGAAGCATTAAACACCGCTCAAAGCAGCAACGGTACTCAAGATCAATGGTTAGAAGCATTACGTCGAGCGCAAGAGGCGGATAAACTTATACAACCCTTAATCGAAGCGAAACTTCATAACTTGGTGTCCCCTAAAATGGGACTCTTACCTTTAGTTACCTTCGGCACTTACTGCAATACCCTATCGCTTGGCAGTACTATAGGAGTAATCGCCTTGTGCCGTCTCTTGCGTGCTATCAACATGACATCTGAAGAAATCGAGACGACAGCATCCTTCTATACTATATTACTTGTTGCGCCAATCTTTCTTGGACAATTATTAGACAACTACCGAATTGAACTTACACGTCTTTTATCATCCACAATGACAGAGTATGTCTTAGATGCAGCAAAAAGTGCGAATGTAACGCTTGATCCCGCGCACATCATAGCGATTAAAGAACTTAATAAACGTAGTAATGCACAAATATTAGAAAAAATGGGGGTCTCTAATGTACCCGAGCGCTTCTCTTGCCCAATTTCTTATCAAATTATGGATAATCCAACCTTTAGTCGACAACATCTAGCGCGTTTTGATAAGAAATCGATTCATGACTGGTTGAACAAAAGAAATATTCATCCCATTGAGCAGGGACCTTTATACCGCGAAAATTTAATTCCTGATCGCGAGTTAAAACAAGAAATAGATCATTATGTAAACAAAGAAAAGCAAGCATATATTAAAACAAAGAAATACATTGATCTCTTCGTATTAAAACCACCCATCGAAGACGAAGATATTAGTGATGAAATGATGTTGCACAGTGCGTTTGGTCAAGGCAGTAATACTTACAAGGCAAATCGAGGCTAAAAATAAACAAATAGGGTCTTCAGAATAACGCAGCAACTCAAATTTTTAGGCTGAGCATTTTTGGGGGTTCCTAATCGGGACCCGCTCTATTTAAGTATCGTAAAGTTCGTATTGGTGAGAAAATTGAAGTGACTCCCTTATGAGCCGTAATCTAAGAGAATTAAAATGATTTCTGTGCTACAAACACTCAGTTTAATAAAAGCCATTAAAGATAATGACATTTCTACTATCAAGACGTTAGCATCGAATAGCAATGCTATTCTGATGTCTGTATTGGGAAGTACCAAGCTTTATCCTATCCATGTAGCAGCGCAGTATAATCGCTTAGACATTATTCAATTTATTTGTGAGCAGAAACCTAAAGCGTTAAATCAAATTGATAGTTATGGCCAGACAGCTCTAATATTCGCCGCCAAGCTCGGTCATACAGATGTCGTGCAATCCTTGGTTTCAATGGGTGCATCTTTAAATCATACAACGACAATGAAGTCGGATAATCCGCATCATGGAAAATCGGGATTATATTGGGCTGTTGAAAAAAAACATTGTGCCATAGTAAACATTTTATTAAATGCGGGCGCTACGATTGATGTACTTGTAGGAGATATAAATTTTCATCCAATTCACATTGCTGCTCGAAATGGATGTTTGGAAATAATCCAACTATTAATTAAAAAAAATTCAAGTTTGTTAGATAAAAAAGATGCTTTTGAGCAAACTCCTATTTTATGGGCAGCAAGTCGAGGACACGTTGATATTGTTCAATTTTTAATTTCATTAAACGCTAATTTAGTTTCAATAACAATCAATCCTGGTACAGAATCTCATGAAAAAAATGTGTTACATTGGGCTATTACAGGCGGCCATTGTGCTGTCGTGAGGATTTTAATACAAGCTGGCGCAATACCTCTACCATTGAATGGGTTACAACCCATACATCTAGCTGTTCACAATAAGGGTATTGAAACCCTTCAATTTCTATTAGAAGAGTACTATAAAAATAGCTGTACTGCGCTGAATCAAATTGATACCAATGGACAAACCGCACTATTATGGGCAGCAAGTCGTGGCCACATAGAGGCTGTTCAATATTTAATCTCTAAAAATGCTGACTTAAATGTTGCAACGAATAAACTTGGCAGCCCGCATCATGATTACACGGCACTGCATTGGGCCATAGAAAAAGGCCATTGCGCAATCGTAAAACTCTTGATCCAGACTGGAGCGACTATACTACCGCTGCATGGAATGCAACTCATTCACATTGCAGCACAAAATGGACATGTTGAAATCGTTAAGTTCCTTTTTGAGGAACACCATCAAACAAATCCCGAGTTACTTAACCAAATCAACCACAAAGGAGAAACACCACTTTTTATAGCTGCCAGCGCCGGACATGATAGTGTAGCTCTATATTTAATCGATCAAGGGGCTGATTTAAATTTAGGCTCCAATCAACGAGGAAAGATAAAAACCCCTATTGATCAAGCTATTGAAAATAACCATTATTTTGTTGCAAACCTGTTAATGATACAAATGCTTAGAATTAATGATCAAACTCAGGATCAATTACTTCATGGCCAAAATCAAGAAAAAATACTTAATAATATTAAGACAGGCAAGCATGCACTAGAATTCATTATACAAGCACCAGAAAAAGCAAATCTACTGTTGAATAACAAAAGAATTGAAAAGTTAATTATTAATAGTTACAGTCGTGATCCAAATATAAATTATTATAAACGAGCTGATCGTAGACCTTCATTTTTTGCACAAATTAATCGCACAACTGGTGAATCGACCGTATATACACCCCATAGAGCATTAGGAGGTGGGGCATATGGAGATGTAAGAGATTTTGTTAGTACAAAAGGAGACCACGTTGCGATTAAATCTTTAAAAGAGAATTTAATCGATGAAAACAATCCTAACTCCAAGGCATTAATTGAAGCTTATGAAGAACAACTTCAAGAAGAAGCAAGATTTATGGCGCAGACTTATCCTTCATCAGGCCTATACAAGACATTTAGCTTTAGAAAAGACTTCTTGGGCAAGAATAAGTACACAAATCGCTTGGTCATGGAGTATCTTGAGGGAGAGCCAGCTCCTTTGTATATTACTAAAATTCAATGTAAAAATACTCTTGCTAAGACTATTCTTCTCATGGCCGAATCTCTGAATGCACTGCATAATAATAATATCATTCATGGCGATATCAAATTGGATAATCTTTTAATTGCTACTACTGGTCATGATATAAAAGTCAAGTACATCGATTTTGGAATGTCTTATTCCTTATGGAAAACAAACCCAACTCTTACAGGTGAAAGTCCACATTACCCGCCAGAGCGAATTGGGCCTACTACAATATTCTCCTCACGGATATTTTCATTATTCTTAAAGCCGCATAAAAACCAAGACATTTTCTCACTTGCCCATATGCTAGATAATATTTTATATTCTCATCCGCTGGGTTCAGAATTAGTCGAAACCTTTCCTTCTGTAATACGATTCATTCAAAGAGCCTTGAGCCGGTCTGCAGAAAAAAGACCTGAATTAAATGATTTCATTGAGGAACTATCTATTGAATATAAACTTGCGTTAGGCGAAATGACTTTATCTGGAAATGACAAAATAGAAATTAGCGCTGAGGACTACAGCTACTCAGAGGATGATTGGGTAGAGATTGATGCAAAAGCATATAATTAGCAATACGGATCAACTCTAATACTTGAAAAAGCGCGATATTAAAAATGCTCTCGTAACGGTTGGAAAGTGAATATATTTTAGTATTGTCCTGTCAACAAGATCCACTACAATAATGGAGTTGACAGTCCGGGAGCATTCGTAATTTCTACTGGCGTGTCGGCGCTAAAACACCGAGCCGCACAAGCTATAGGGGATAGCAATATTGCCCCATAAGCTATATATACCCCAGACCCTAAGATTAACAACCACAATGATTGTTTTATTATTTATAAATATGAATTGTTCCTGTTATCAATTCGTGCTTTTGGGAGAATTTTTATTGATGCTCTCTGTTTCATTTTTTTCTGTTTCCCTGTTTTGCATTGTTTTTTTAAAGTGTTTTTGTATTACGCGAGCTTTTTGATGTAAATTTTCTTCTCTTAACTGGACATGTTCTCCTCCGGAAGGCAACCAAGAGGCATCATTTGTCTCTCCTAATTTACCCTGCATTTCCGAAATATTTGGTGGTGAATGCAATTTTATAGCATTGCCTGATGAAAAACAGGAGGATAACTTATTATTTTCATAAGTATAGCTGCTCACGTCTTTTTCAATCTCATGAGATGACATTACTGGTTTATCAAATAAATTGTGTAAAATCATTGGGCCTGTAGTGTACATTACACAATATTTAAGCAAGTTTTCTTGCATGTTCTTTAATGCTTTAAGTGTTTCCAGCTTGGATTCGTTGTCAGGAATTATCAGGTTACCTCCTGACCGTGTAAACAATTCTATACAAGAGTCTTTAGTGTTAGTTAAATCCTGAATTACGCTTCGTAAATGAGGCATGTTTTTAATTTGATAATTGGTTTTGATGTAATTCAAAACTGATAAAAACAACTCTTCAGAAGTAAGAACGTTCTCTCCAGTTACTGTTTGACTAATTTTTTGTATTCTGTCTATTGCCGACTGAAAGCATTGGTCAGATTCACAGTTATTAATAATGGTTTCCTGGATTTTTTCTATTTGCTTCGCTGCGGATTTTGGATCCACGATTGAAATTCTATCATTGTTATAAAAAAGAGCTTCCAATTTATCCGTGCATTTTATACTTCCAATATTCAACAAGAGTGGGCTTGAAACTACTTTACCTAGTGGCGCTTTTTTCGTTTTGACGGATACATCCAGATCGCTGTATGTTCCCAATGAGTAAACAGGGCTTAACCATCTTAAAATATCACTTGCCGCAGCCAAATTGCCTTCGTAGGCCAGCGAATTGATTTCATCCTGGTATAATTTAACCAGTTTTTGTTCATTGACATTGTTTTTACATTTCGGGATAACATCCTCTTCGATGCATACCGGGTTTATCTTGTGTTTTTTGCAAAAAAGTTCTAAATCTTGTCGTGCTTGTTCTGAAAGCAGTTGTCCAGAATAAACCAAGTTAATTTCATCCTCAGGGTTATCCGCGCGCATCTTAACTAAACGAAGTTGATTTTCCTGATTCAAAAATTGATCTTTATTCTTGCTCAACCAAATTTTGACATGGCGATGTGGATTGAATACATATTCCGGCTCACCTGTTGAAAATGGTGTTTGTTCCAAAAGCTTGAAAGCTGCAATATAGGATATATCCGAACCTGTTAACCATGATGGAAAATTAATAGCAATGACCTTGGCAAATATGGATAAAGGATTAAAATAATAAAGAGCGGATGTGGTAACGATTGTTGAGAGTATTTCAGGCACATAAATTTCCAGAAAATGCCTGATAATCCAAGGTTTGTCATTACCCAGATAAGTATAATCATAATTACACTGAAAATACTCATTAAGTTTATTAATTATCCTTGGTTTATAGTCCTTGTATGCATCTAAATATTCTTTTTCAGACAATCCGCCTGTATGCGGACCATCAAAAACCGTTGGCAACATTGACGTCGGAACTTGATCCTTATCATTCTTAAGATCATCACTAGTTTTTGCGGAGATACTCAAACAATCTAAAAATGAAGGCCAAGTACCGCTGTTCCACGCATCACCTGCAATTTTTTCAATGTTGTTAAACAATTGTTTTGCATATTGACTATGATGTTCGAAACGCTGATATAAATGATTCGTTATGGAAGTTGATTCTACCCAGTGAAATCGTGCACAAAACAGACCACTTGCAAAAATTTCTCTCATATCTGTAAGGCGAGCCTGATTAGAGTGGGACCTTCCAGATGAATCTATACGCTCATATGAGCCGCTAACCCAGTCCCTAGATTGCAATTTGGCACTGTGTACTTGCAATGCAAAAAAAACCAATTCATTAAACTGTTCTTGAGTAATTTGCATAATGATTACATTTTCATATTAGCCTCTTGTAGTTATAATATAGACCACGCGAGGAGTATTGAGTATTTTTCGATTAAATGCTGCGGGTATCGCGTCCATCATTAGCCAGTTTAAACCCGGTTGAGTGTGTCGATCTCTGCAGGCGTTAAATACTCACGAACGCGACGAGCACTGTTTTTTATTTTTTTAGGTGGTTTCATACTGCCATTTCTATTTGAAGAATCAATTTGTATTTGTTAGCATTCATGTTGTCTATGTACCAACCAAACAGATAAGGACTTCTGCCGTGTTTAAAAATTATTCTAACGCATTATTTGCACTCATGATCAGTGGAGGGCCTGCATTAGTATTTGCAGATGTAAATACTTCTGGAGTTCAACTTAGTGCTTATGGAGGCGTAGCGGATACAAGTCTTGATTCAAGTAATTATATGTTGTTTGGCGATCAGCTTGAAGTGCTGTCACCAACAAATAGTGGTACGTCCAATTTTGCGTGGGGTTTTGGGGCGGCGTATCGTTTTCTATTACCAAGCTATTTGCATGATGTCTCTGTTGGGTTAGATTTGCTTCATCTACCCAGCACTCAAACAGGTGATCTGTTAGATTATGGTACACTCGATTACTCTACCTACCGACTGACATTTAAAAGCACGCGCTTGATGGCGGATAGTGAGTGGACTTTTCATTCCATTGGCCCACGATTATATCCCTTCCTTGAAGCCGGCATTGGTTTCTCAGCCAACACCATCAATTATTCCACGACACCTGATTCAGATGCCGCTTGGGAGGTTGCTCAAAAAATGACTAGCAATACCGTTTTCCAACTGGCATACAATGTAGGTGGTGGTGTAAAGTTCGCCTTGTCTGACAGGGTAGGTTTGTCATTTCGCTATTTATATGCGGGATTAGGCTCTGCCAAGACAAATACAAGAACGGCTTTATTATCTACTACAGCGGGTATTGATACATCCGCGCATTCAGGGACTTGGTTAGCAGGACTGACCTACCTATTATAACTTCAATGTAACTCCCCACGTCATCCCGAGCGCAGCGAGATATCTCGTGACAGTGGCAGGGAGATCCTTCACTGCGTTCAGGATGACGTGGGGAGTTACACTTCAATAAGGAAATTCAATATGATACATATGTTTTTACGACTACTTGTGCTTGGTGCATTAGTGGTTATCGCCGATTCTGCTTTGGCTAAAACCGCCCCATTCAATGTGCAATTTGTGAGCGGACCATCAACACCGTCCACTACCTATCCTGGTTCTACCGTACCTACTTTATTTAACATGGTTGTGGGCAGTACTCAGCAACTTGAGTTTACAATCACTCCCAATATAACTCCGTCTCCGCTTATTTATTGTAGCGCTTCCAATTCACTGGGAATGGATACAATCAGTACGCTGGGAGGATGTACACCTACTGGATCCACCATTAATGGGCACTGTATTGCAGCGGCCACGGGGGGCCCAACATGCACACCAACAGGCGGTGGTACGCCTTATACCCTCGTTTTTACCATTACAGCGGGTAGTACCCCTGGTGATGTGAAGGATACGCTCACTATTCAAAATGTCAGTGGGAGCACGAAGATGACCTTCCCTCTCAACTACACTATTGTTGCAAACTCAACACGCACGGTTACTTTTCAAAATTATTGTCCCTTTGATGTGTGGTTTGGAGCGACTCCAGGTACCATCCCCGAAACCTGTGCCAATGGTGTTGGGTGTCCTAATGGCACAACATGTGATGATCCTACCGCATCGTCTAGCCCATGCTCATGGAGCCAACCAACTGTTCAAAACGCCAACACCGGCTATCACTTGGTTTTGTACAACGGAACATCACCTGCTACCAATACAGTGACGATCACTGACTATACCACCGGACAGCCGCAAATTGATGGGAATCAACTCTGGAGCGGCAATTTTTCCGGGCGAACACATTGCGATAGCAACGGACAAAATTGTGAAACGGCTGATTGTGCTGCAACCTCTTCGGGGATGTGCACAACGGGACCTACTGGGCCTACAACGTTATCAGAGTTCACGTTTCTGACAACACAGCAGGATAGTTACGATGTATCGGTTATCAATGGATCAAATCTTGCGATGTCTATCACACCAAGCCTGCCTCAGGGAACCAGTAAACCCTATGATTGCGGCGTTCCAGGTAGCACAAGTGTAGTTTCGTATTCCGATGGGCTGTATAACAGTAATGGGGTATTGGCCACTCCCATCACGGGTGCTTTGGCGGGATCGAGCTGGTTATTTTCACCACCCAATGGTAATTATTTATACCAGTACGTGGATGGGACTCCTGGTGCTACTTGCTCCACCAACTCAGATTGTTCATCTTATAGTGGTACTGTGTGTGGATTAACTTATGCTAATGTTGGAACTTCAGGTTCAGGAAGTGCTACATTGACCTGCGGCGCCCCACTTGGTTATTGGACGCAAGATCAGATTTGTGCCCAAAATCAAACGTTTAATCAGAGCAGCATTGTGAATTGCACCAGCAATTCGATTTCACCTTCTCCCCAGCCCACCCCTCCGGATATTCTTACCCAATGCACAAGTT
The DNA here is from genome assembly GCA_013289415.1 of Gammaproteobacteria bacterium. Lineage (GTDB taxonomy): Bacteria > Pseudomonadota > Gammaproteobacteria > Legionellales > Legionellaceae > DDPF01. Next base: position 7,114 of record JABDAB010000016.1, on the reverse strand, counting down.
CAAGCTCGACCGGTTCCTGTCCATCCAGTGTCACAGCAGGTAGTGGTTATACTTTATTTAACCTCATAGCGGGTACGACAGCTCCCCCAGAGTTGCAAAATGATAAATTGACCTTTTCCAGTTGTTTCGCAGCTATTTCACAAACCGCTTCTTCGGTAAACTGCAGTGGCTGCTATAATTGGCAACAAAGCATCACGCCATTCCCTACAGACACTAACTTTGTGCCACAATGCGGGTCATCGGTTACCACCACTCCGAATCCATCCTGGGTCTATTGGGTATTGCCCTACATTCAGTGGCTTAAACAAGCTTGTCCATCGTGTTACACCTATGTGTACGATGACAAAACGTCTGGATTTGGTTGCCCTTATGCGTATGAAACAGGCCAAAGCGCAGTGAACTACACGGTTACCTTCTGTCCAAGCGGTAAGACAGGGATCCCCAGTCTTAGCAATCCTCCTGTGTAGGCTCATGTTTTGAAGCAGGAGACAAAATAGCATCCGAGCCGCGCCGCGACGGTTAGTGAGTGGAGATTACAGCAGGGTTCCACTCTCTAACCGTCGCGGCTCGGATCAAGGGGTTCTAGCCGGCAACCGTCGAAATTTCCGGGCATATTTTGATCACGTTTGTTTTTAGCCATTCAAAAAATGTTGAATGTCCGCGTGGAATCACAAAAAAGTGTTCATTCTGAATTTAACCGCACTCCAAAACTCTTCTATTAAAAGACAATGTAAACTCTCGTAGGGTCATAAAAAAAACTTAGCAATTTATTTCTCCAAAAAATGGGTCGCCGATTCAAAAGTGAAGTTGATTTTGAAGTCGCCAGTAGCTTAGTATGTGGTAATAAAAAAACAGATTAAAGTTAACGCATTGTTTATCTTTGGCACATAGTCTTTCTGCTTGATCTTACATATAGCGGTTATTTTTTTAGACTGCATGCACCCGTACGGAGTTGTTATGTTCACAAATCGTGTTTTGTATATCAAAAAAAATACTGCGATCATACTTGTGAAAGCGTGTTGAATGTGCACGCTGAGACTTATTAAATATAATATTGAGTGGATGATGTAGAATACTACTAAACTTTTGATTTGAATCCATAATTGTTTTCAATAGAGTAATGTACACATCCAGTGACAAATTAAAATCAGAATACTTTTTCAATCGCGTCCAGAGTTCTTTGCGATAATGACATAATTTATTAAAAAATATTGCATTTTTATTAAACGCATCTCGCATAAGATCAGGATTTAAAATAATTTGTTTTAAATAATAATAACGAGCATGCTCATCTGACAACACAAACTGCACCAACGCAGAATAAGAAGAATAAATATTATCTACTAAAGAAACGCCCAAAATCATCAGTGCAACTTCAAAGTGATGGTAAAGAATTGCTGTATATAATAATTCTTTCGTTTTTTTCGGATCAATCCCTATCGATAACCAAGCACGAACAACCTTTGAATCTCCAATTCGAGTAGCATACAATAGCTCTTTTTCATCATAAATTTTAGCTGAAGCAGGATCAGCTCCAGCAATCAATAAAGCATCGACAACATCCGCATGCCCATGTTTTGCAGCAATAATCAGTGGAGTTATTTGATCAAATCGAGCTAAATCGAGCTCGGCTCCTCCTAACAATAAAATTTCAACAATACTTAAGTCTCCATTTTCTGCAGCAACAAAAAGTGCTGTTTCGCCTTTAGAGTTAACCCAGTTACAGTCCGCGCCATGCGCTAATAAAGTGAAAACTATAGAAAAATTTCTACTTACTGCGGCGAGGAAAAGAGGTGATTCAATACCATTAATCATCTCTGTAAACGCCAGATCGGCGCCATAATTCAATAAAATTCTTACTATATCTAAACGCTGCTCTGATACTGCATGATGAAGCGGAGTTGAAGTTACCCAACATCTAACAGCTTGATAGATATTTCTCTCTCCCCTAACTAATTTGTCAAAAAGACAATGACTACCAAAGCCTAGATTTTCTAAAGTATCATCAAAAAAAGTTACAATCAGAGAGGCTATCTTTTGTACAGGAATCCTAGGAAATAGAACGTAAGTTAATTCTTTTTTTATTACGTTATCGGGAATACCAGAAATCTTTAATTCCGGATAACGACATATTAATTTCGCAAACATCCAAGCTATTTCAGTTTTTTCTTTATTAGTTAATAACAAGTTTTGTCTTGTTATTAATGACAATACGTCATCATTGTAATTTTTTATCGATCGATTATATATTATACTAGTAACTTTATTACCAGTATTAGGCTCGATATTTTCTTGCAACAGTTTCCGAGCTAAAGACACAAAATCATAGGTATATCCTTCGTTTGTAATGACGGGAAGTCTAGGTATCTCACTAAGAAGGGAACATATAAAAGGTTTCATTTTACTAAAAGCTGCTATTTATTGTAAATATATTTTACAGTATTTTGTATTTTGATCAATCAGTAGGGAATATTAACTATCTAAAAATGCCAAATTCCAGGTTAAGTGGGGTGGCAGTTCCGCTACTCCCCTAAGTACCAATCCACGTTTTTTTAAAAAAAGGCTTTGTCATGATCCATAGAACGTTTGAGTTTATTCGTAAGAAACTAAGGGACGCTCAGCTATATTTTTTCAGAAAAGCATTCAAAGATGGTGACGTTTCATCCATTCTAGATTCTTTTAAGTCATTAAATAATGAAATAAGTGCTTATTTGCCAGAGATTGGACCGCTGCCTAAATCATTATATACACATCAATACGAAGAATTAACGCGAAAACTGATGATTATTGACTCGTTTGAATTAACTACTGTTGATGGCCAGCAATGGATAACTTTTATAGATAATGAAACATTTAACTTGACCGAAATTCTTGCATTTACCAATTTTGAACATCTCATTTTTAATGAGATAGACACATTTAAATATGAGCAATATATTAAAAATCATTCAACTATGGTGCCACAAGTTAGTGTGAGTCAAACCAAAGCACCGATACTGGAGCAATTTGGTGTTGATAAAGAAAAAATGCATTTTTTTCCAACGAAAGAATATTTTTCAGCAGTTGATCATGAGGGCTTATTTAATAATCTGAGCTATGGAGAAAAACTATCAATTAACTTGTACACCGGCATACTTTATGAGCCAATGAATGCATTATTGCGGGGATATTATGATTATAAGCAACATTCATTAGCTGAAATTCGTGATGTTATTGTACATGCCTCGATGTGTGCCTTTGCTTTATCAAAACAAGATGCCAGTCCAATTAAAGGAGCTTTTCGCGGTGAGAAAGTTTATGGCGATGTGATAGAAAAAAGAATAAAAATAATTGAATCCGGTGGGGCACTCATTGAGAAAGGTTTTATAAGTTCAAGCACCTCTCCATACGGGGTTGTATCAAGTAATATTAGTATTCTGTATACAAATCTTAAAGGAAAATATATTGCTCCTTTGTCTGGCGCGCCTCTTGAAAGTGAGTATTTAATTCCTCCAACACAAATGACATATAAAGGCCATGTACTGTATGAGAACGTTCATTATTTTCATGCAGAACCCGTGGTGAATTTGGAACTGGTTAATGAAAAAGCCAAAGAAATGCCTTCCATTATTGAAAATATCCAATTTAAAATCAAAGAATTACTTGTAAACCTGTCAATGGTACGACCGTATATCCTGGAAAATTGTAATGAAAATGAATATAACGTTCTTGATTCTGACTTGTCTGATATTGAGAGCTGGGCAAAACAACAACTGGATACTTTAAATTTAAATGAAGCTTCGCCTGAACAGGCTCAATGCCAACGTGTTGATATGTGGGAGAAGCTGAGTAAGCTAACCATGAAAAGTTATATTTACCAACAAAGAATATTGCATGATCTTCATCAGCAAGATGAGTCCTCTATTGCAAAACCCAACCTAAAACTCATGTGACGTATAATACATTAAGAATACATTAGGGGGTTCTATACACAGCCCCCGCCAATGTGTTGCGTGAATATTAATCCCATAATGAATTTTCAAAAGCTCGATAATCTTTTGATCTCGAATTGGATTTTTTAGCATAAGAGTCACTGTTTCGCCACCTTCCTGCAGGGAAACTGGATGAGAGCAAAACCAGATTCGAATTTTACTTTTTGATTGCTGTCAGTGCGCGGGGATAGTGAGGGTTTGTTACTCATCATGAAGCCCGTGTACTCTAAAAAAAGCATCGGCCCGCTACGCAGGCACCGAATAAATCAACCCAAGGTCAAAAGAAAAGGGGTAAAGGGATTAAGAAGTTAAAGCCCGAGAACAACGAACGCCAAGCGTGCCACTCTTACCGCCGCCGAACTGAGCGCTGCTGCCACCCGACGCGAAACTCTGGAGCCACGCTCCGAGAGTCGGATTACCTGCGTTCTCGGTAGAACTCCAGTAATTGCCAGACAATATGTTCAAAGTAGTTGCTAAATCAGATTGCATGTTTTGCAGGGTAGGTGTACCTGAGGTACCGCAACCAGTGCCTTGACCAAGCCTATCGTACCCCATCTCACAAATCGCCGGTAAATACCAATCGGAATAAGAGTTAATCGTTTGTTTACAGAGTCCTGTTGCATAAGAGAGGTTGCTAATAGGATGATTGGTTGCATTATTTTTATAATAAACATAAATATTATTGGTATCACACGAGCCATCGATGTTGCCATTACAAGCGGTTTGACCTGTTACTGGGCCACTGCTGGGATTGGGAGATAATGCCGTAGATGTTTCTGAAATACCATAAATTGCAATATCACTGGTACCACCACTACCATCCGAACTCCAAATAATACCACTGGGGGCTTCGTTCGAAGTCGTTGCCACGTTACCACCCACGCTGGTTGATGCGGCACTCGTATCATCTAATGCATACACATACCCACCCTGGTATATGCAACCATAGCCTAATATCACCGCAGAGCTTGAAACCGTACTCGCATTATCAGCACTGATTGAAATCGTTTGTGCGACGGGGGCGGTACCTGTAGTCGTGCAGGGATTGGTGCCATCGGACGTGGCTGTGTTTCCTGGGGTTATCGTAATAGTACAGGTGGCGCTTGCTGCAAGCGATGAGCCGCAATTTGAGATCGCGGTCGTGCCTGAAGGCCAGGTTGGGTAACTAATGGACAAATTAGATGTGGCATAGCTGCCGGTATTGGTCACCGTAATGGTTCTTGCAAGACCCGAACTCGGTGTTCCTGATAATCCATATTCGGTATATCCCGTTTTGCTTAAAGCCAAACTACTAACACTGGTGCTCAATGTGGTGGTATTGGTCACGCAAGTCACCAACACATTGGTAACGTTCGAACCACCCATGGTGCCATTGTCATTGGTCACCATACAGGTTTGAATGCTGGGTTGGGTTGACACCGTAACACTATAAGTCGCTCCCTCTGCCACGGGCGTTGTAAAGGTAAATGCGCCATTGGCACTGATGGTTTGATTATCGGCATCATTATTTTGTATTACCACCGATTGACCGGCGGCTAAACCAGATGTTGTACCGCCCACCGTGTAAGCATTGGTGGCGCAGGTCACCGTCACATTGGTGACATTAGAGCCGCCCATAGTGCCACTGCCATTGGTGACCGAGCATGTTTGCGTGCTAGGCTGAGTTAACACCGAAACGCTATACGTGGCTCCTTGCGCCACCGATGTTGTGAAGGTAAACGAACCATTGGCGGTTAGCGTTAGATTATCCGTGCTGTTATTTTGTAATACCACAGACTCACCACCGGCCAAGCCGGATGCGGTGCCGCCAACGGTATGTGCGTTGGTGGAGCACGTCACGACTACATTGGTGATGCTTGAATTGGTGATGGTGCCACTGCCATTGCTAACGGTGCACGTTTGAGTATTGGGTTGGGTTTGTACCGTGACGGCGTAGCTATCGCCAGAATGTTCCGTTGTAGCAAAGGCAAACGTGCCATCAGCCGTTATCGTGAGTGAACCACCACCGTTGTTTTCTAATATCACGGTGCCAGAAAGACCATTGACCGTGCCACCTACTGTATAAACAGCTTCGGATTTGGTAATGTTTAATGCATCCGATGCACTCGGTTGATAACATTGTAAGCCGCTGCCTTGCTGACAAACCACGGGGCCTCCAGAAAAACCACCTAGGATGGTGGTGCCGTCAATCGTTAAATTCAACACACAAGATTGATGATAGCCTAACGAAAAAGGGTTTCCACAATAACCACCGCCCGTATTTTGCGTCACTCCGGTGATAGGATTCATCGCTAAGGTATGCGTTCTGCTGGATTGATTGGTTACCTGGTATTGAACCGTCGCTGTTCCATTTGATGGAATGGACAGTGTGGTTGCGGTTAAGGGTGTGAACGTCCATAAAGGACTCCCTGCTTCTACCGCATGAAACAGGCATAAAGCCACTATACTGCTTAATAAACGAATGATGAATGAATTGGCCGTCATGAAGACATCCTTAGGCTGAATAAGTAAGATTGAATAAAAATCCATTGGTATATAAATGGGATAACGACAAGCCGGCATTTAATGTTTGTCCTGATGCGCGACTTAATTGACTTCTTCCCCAGTCAGCAAACTCATAACCAACGCCTGCTTGCCAATGTTGATTCAAGCGCCGTTGAACACCGGCACCCAACGTATAGGTAAATGCGGTTGTCATATTACTTGTGAAATTAGGCGTGATAGCCGACTCACTGATGGTCGGTGTATTGCTGAAATCATGAGCTTGGTTTAAAACCAACCCCTAAACTCCCGCTCACCCAAGGCGTCACGATATAGCCTCTATCAGCTAATAATTTACCCTTCAATGCAAGATGCGTATGTCTTACTTGATAGTGATACGTGTAATTATTAAATAGAGAGTCGGCGTCGTCCCAAATATTCCCCGACAAATAGGCATTGCCAGTCGTGGCAACGGCAAGACCTATTTGGCCTTCTAGTTTTTCGCGCAATGGTTTTTGAATACCTACAAAAATCTCGCCATCCACCAATGCATGCGATGTATGATTTGCTGCATAGGTTTTTTCAATATCAGGTGTCAAATAAAACGTTTGTGTATTTCCAGTATTTCCCCAGACTGGCCCAAGACTCAGTGTCGCAACATC
>JABDAB010000015.1 GCA_013289415.1 Gammaproteobacteria bacterium | reverse complement strand
CTATTGAGGTTTTAAAACAGAAAAATCAATCCTCTGAGACCATGATTAATACGGCTATGAATGGTTTTTATAAAGGTAACGCAGATGATCTTTATAATTTAATCAAATTGCCTGTGCCTCAACAACGCCTTGAATTGGATGAAAATCAATCATTGATCTGCACGGAACAACATGCAACTTTTTTTGCTGTGCATGAATCAGAATATCGCTCGAGTGATTTACATTACACAGGAATTTTAAAAAAACCGGGCGAGTCATATACGTATAAATTACGCGTATTTATAAATGACAAAGATGAACCAACGGGCGATATTAGCTTTTACAGACATGATGAGGCTAATAATTCCAGTGAATCAGTACAACTTGCCCCAGATCAAATTGATCAAGTAATACAGTATGCCTTGTCACAAACATCGACGCTGCTGAAAGTGTTACGTAAAGAGCATAAATCCATGCTGGACGCTGAGCGAGGGAAATATACTCAATACATTACCCAGTATAATGCCCACGCTTTTGATCCTGCAGCCACTGAGGAGCAATTGAGGTGTGTTCGAGCGGTACTATCATCACTTGATATATTATCCAAGATCGATAATTTGAATTATCAAAGAGAATATCACCGATTCTCAAGCATTCTTCATTTCATTGAAAATCCGCCAATAATAGCGGTAACGGAACCGACTTCAATCATATTGGGAAACTCGAACTTATTAAATGAGGTTGCCATTAGTACTATGGCGATTGAATCTCCTGAGGTGTTTAAAGCGATACATATAGCGAGTCCCCGATCACTTGCCATGTCAAAATGGAATAAACTGAAACAGTTGGCCGAGTCTATACGCCAGGATCAAAAATCGGAGAATGTTCCTGTTTCAACAATATCCAGCAAAGTAAATCCTGCTTATGTGGATTTTATTGTTTTACTCGATACGAGGTATCGCGCCTTTGTTATTGATTATTTAGTGTTTGAAGATGAAAATAATTTAGCATTTATGCCTGTTCCTCAGGAGTGCTGTCTTTTGTTTGAAACGATTCGTGAACAACAGGATAAACTGGTTATACAATGTTTGAAAAATTTACTCTTGGTTCCTTCTAATATCGACAATATGGATGAAATTTTCCAGGCATTCAGTAATCGTGTTTCAAAGTTGGATCCCAGATTGTTTCGTATCGTGATTGGTAAGGATCGAGCCGACTTTTTTTCGTATCTTTTAGAGTATTTTCCATTTCAAACCACACTGTTAACGACTACCAATCAATCGTCAATGCAACTGGGTACGACTGATAAAACATTGTTGGAAGAAATCATTGAAAAACGTGCGATAAACTGTTTACGAGAAGTGATAAAAAAAGATTATCGTATGAACTATCTGGATCTGGCCAGTGATGGTTTGCCATTGGCTTCACATGTGTTGCGGCTCAATACTTTGGATAGCTTTCGTTTTATCTGTTTACGTGACATACGAGCATTTGACTCGGTTTCGTTTTATCGAAAATTGATTGGCATTTTAAAGTGTCAACCGAATCGTACAGATGATATTGAGAATGCAAAAATGGCTCTTTCATTGTGTAAACGATCTTCACCCATGAGGGTTCTGGCTGAAAAACAACTGGACATAATGTCTAATATTCCAGAATGGATGACAGGTGCTGCCGTACAGTTTGAAGCACTTGCTAAAAAATCCAATCAATTGAAATTTATTCAGCTAAGACAACTGGCTCAAGAGACGAACAGTAAAATTTCTCGAATGGCTCAAGACAATCCTGGATTTCGCCATCAATTGTCGCAGTCAATGGGTGTTTTCTCTGATCAGTTAAGACAAATGGGTGATGAGGATCCACAGGAATTTATGCATTTCATGCAAGGCATGAATTCCAGTCGTGTTGAGAACGTTCTTGATCAACAAATTAAATATTGCCATGAACTCAATGAATTTTTATATTATAGCCTGCCTGGTGATCCAGCTGATCCGGATGAACTGTCTTTAAGTGCTCGAGCTAATTTGCGTGCGTATCATCTCGAGCGGTTAAAGTCATCGCATATTCTGATCCAGGATCCGTTGCATGAGGTTAAAGAGAAATTGACTTTGATAAGTGATAGCCTTAAGGCAGTGGCTGACGCATTTGCATCCATGGCTGATAAAATGGAAACCTTAAAGCAGGCGACAGAAGCTGGGGGCAGTATGAATCTCGATGATGTTCGTGAAATATGCAATTTTTATGAGAGCGTGAAATCCGCAACTAATCAATGTCGTGCACGAGAAGGAATAACTGGCGAGACCAAGTTAATAGAAGATTCTAACTCAGCAGCCGGGCCTGGATTTTAACTCCCCCTCGTCATACGAGCCGCACACGTTTCCTATGTTTCCTATGAAGAAATTGTAACACTGAAAATAAACTGGCCTATTCCAAGCAAGCTTATAACAATGAGATAGAGCGTTACAATGCCCTGAAAAAATCATTTTTTGAAGCCTTGGTGGTGAGTTTATTTGCTGCAAAGCTCGATGTATATTTTGAATATTGGGGTTTGTCAGATGAACAGATTAAATCACATGAAGATTACACGGTTAAATTCTAATGGGCCTATCTGATTACCATCATATTCCTGTAAAGCCCGTAGTATTTGTTGGTTGTTTTGACAATCTTCCATGTTTGACCGGCTTTATTTTCAAAATCAGAGCCTACCGGCTTGGGAACTATGGCATAGCGGCATTCCTGCAATTGAGAGTGCAACACTTTTTTAATTGAGCTGTCTACATAGCTTACTTTTTGTCCCAAGATTAATTCTCCATGAGTCCACGCCCATGAATGGTTAAATAAAAGTATGCATGAGTCGCCTTTAGGAGATAAATCATGGCTATTATAAATGGCTGTTTCCAGATCAGCTATATTCAGAGGGGTCAGGATAAGCTCGGTCATGCCAAGAAAATTTAATGAAAAAAGGGGCAATGCCATTATTAAAAACCATGCCCCTTGCAGCTTACTCAGTTTAGCAAGGAAAGCTGGAATGAAGGTGGTGTCTAACAAAATCCCGAGTAAGATAAAAAAACAGGGATAGATTGGCAAAAGAAATCGATTCTCTTTGTGACCCAATAGCATGTGGATCACAATAAACACGAAACATGGAACATAAATGACAGCAAGTTTTTTGGTTAAAGAGGAAAGAAACGTGATACTGGAACGCCATCTAAACAGGCTTAACACCAAACAATATAATAATGATAATAATAATAAAAGTCCTAAATCATCAGTAATCTTGGGAAAATAATTCCACCAAGGCGATATATCATAGTGCGTTGAAATTTCGTAGCCTCTAGTAATATGCTGGATAAGGCTGTGAAAAAATTGTCCCCAGGTTACCCAGTCCAGAACACCGTTTAAAAAAAGAATTAATGCGCAACCGGCCGCTCCCGCAATACAAAGCAGGAAGGGAACTCTTATCATCAAAACAGTGAGTCCAAGTCCTGCCAACCAGAATAGCATTTGATATTTTACGAGAATGGTAAGGCCGGCAAAAATACCAATGAGAAACCAGTCCATTTTGTCTTTGCTGTCTATCCGTAATAAAATTTCGGGGAGAATAATCCAAAGAATGATCATGGCCCAATTGTCTGCTAACGTGGAACATGCGTATAAAATCATCCCGGGAGAAAAAGCAAAAAACGCAAGAGCAATGATTCTTGACCAGAAAGAAATACCCAAAATTCTAAAAATTTTATCGATTCGAAAAATGACCACACTGCAAGCTAGTGCAGTAAAAAGTCGGCTCAAATGAATAACAGTATCTCCGCCTGCAATACCGATTTTTTTTAAAATAAAAAACAAGGGCATATAGAGTCCGGGCACAACCCACGAACGGTAACCATCTATCCATTCCCAACTTAAATATCCGTGATGAAATATTATTAATGAGGCAGGTTCCAATGTTTGAAACTGCTCGTCTGGCCAGTGACTATCGCTTCGGGAAATGGCTATATAGACTCTTAATGCAATTGCGCAAAAATAAATAAAAAATAATAAGACGTGTTGATAATTCGTTTCCAACCAGTTGTCAATTTTATGATTTTTCATTAGATATTGCCTACGCGGTGCGAGGTTAGTTCGAAACTTTACTCTCGTAATCCAGTTCCCTTTTTAAGTAAATATAAATTCAATCCAATCAACAGCACGACCATCAGGCAGATCAGGCTCATGGCCAATACCATGTTCACTTCCTGTTGACCAATCATGACATGACGTAGAGCATTCACCATGTAAAAAATGGGGTTAAAGTATGTCATCTGCTTCCAAATTGGCGGCAGCATGCTGGTAGAGTAAAATACCCCGCCCAAATAAGTGAGTGGTGCCAGGATAAACGTAGGTACGAGTGCAACATCGTCAAAGTTTCTTGCCAGCATGCCATTGGTGAATCCGGCCAGAGAGAACAGGGCCGCAACCAATACTACGATAACCAAGGTCATGGGCAAGGTTTTGAACTCAAGATCTAAAAAGAAAAACGCGACTATAAATACAAGTATGGCAACGATGACGCCCCGTAAAATACCGCCTAACGTATAGCCTAGCAATATTAAACTGTAATGCATGGGACTAATCAGCACTTCTTCTACGCTTTTTTGAAAACGCACACTAAACAGTGATGTTGACACGTTGGAGTACGCATTGGTAATGACGGCCATCATCACAAGACCTGGTGCTATAAACAAGGTGTAATTGATGCCCTGAATCAACCCGATCCGTCCGCCCATGATGGCGCCGAAAATTAGAAAATATAACATCGTGGTGATGACAGGAGGCAGAAAAACCTGGCTTGCGATTCGGAACATACGGATTAATTCCCGACGTACCATGGTGTAGAGTCCAATGAGTTGGCGGTTAATGATCATGATTGATAATATCCATAAAAAGTTCTTCCAGACGGTTTGTCTTGTTGCGCATGCTGAGAATGTTAATTTCGTGCTGATTGAGGACTGTAAATACGTCATTGAGGGAGTGTTGACTCTCCACTCGGAGTTCAAAGGTATTGGCATCCAGTTTGATGGCTTTAAAGGGATCCAATGCAGGCAATGAATCGATAGGGTGCATCGTATTGAAGAGAAATGTTTGATGATGCAGAGATTGCAGCAGTGCTTTCATTGAGGTGTTTTCAAGAATAAGGCCTTTGTCAATGATGGCCACGTTTTTGCACAATTGCTCAGCTTCCTCAAGATAGTGGGTGGTTAAAATAATGGTTGTGCCTTCTGCATTGGTCTGTTGAAGAAAATCCCACATGCTCCGTCGAATTTCAATATCAACGCCGGCCGTGGGTTCATCGAGAATCAAAACCTGAGGTTGATGGACCAAAGCCCGGGCTATCATCAGCCGCCGTTTCATACCGCCAGATAAATGACGCACAATAGCGTGTTTTTTTTCCCATAATCCCAACTGATTTAAGAGCAATTCAGTACGGGGCATGGCTTGTTTGCGTGAGAGACCATAATAACCAGCCTGATTAAGCAACACGTCCAGACAGGTTTCAAAAATATTGAGATTAAATTCCTGAGGCACCAGGCCTAAACACGATTTTGCCTCGCAAGGTTGTGTATCCAAATCATAGCCGTTGATGGCTATTGTGCCTGAAGTTTTTGTCAGCAGGGTGGTAATTAAGCCGATGGTTGTTGATTTTCCCGCACCATTAGCACCGAGCAGGGCAAAGAAATCACCGTGTTTTACGGTTAAATCAATGCCTTTTAAAGCTTCGATGCCATTGGCATAGGTTTTTACGAGTTGCCGAATTTCGAGAGCATGCATGTCGTCAGCTGATTTAAGAATTTAAAATACTATTATACATGGTTACTCAATAATATCATGTGCAAGCAGGCGCCGATTTGCACGAAAGTAGCTTAGTGGAGACAGCTTTAGTAGGTCAGATATTTTTTCCATATAGATGCATGCAAAGCGATCTACCTGATAGGCAAAATAGCTTTCCTCGGCTCCAGCGCGAAAAACGCGATCCCACTTCGGATTAAAGAAGGCCTGTTGCTTGTGCAATAAGTTGGAAATCGTGAGGTCAATGGATGCAATTTTTATTTGCAATGCATGGACGGAATCGTCGTGTGGGTCGGTTTTCTTATCAACAGCTTGTGTTCGAAGTTTAATGTATTCATCATCCAGTAATTTTTTAATTTCCATTTTGGATGCGATTTCATGCTCAATCGGTTGAGCTTTTTTCTGTGCTGAAATTTCTTCACTTAGCTCCTCAACAACCAGCGCTGTACGCCAGTTACAATCTTTTTTCAATCGAAGAATGTCGCCATAAATGTGATCACCAATATAGAGGATTTCATCGCCATTTAAATTTAAATCATCGGTGAATTTTTTAGCATTTCCGCCTTGATACACACCCGGCTTGATGCTGCCTATGGTGTTAGTCATCGTGCCATTTTCAGGATTGATGAGTAAAAATTTGAGGTTGTCATAGAAAAATCGGGGTTTGTTGGCTAGGGTAATAACATATTCAAACAGGTCGTGCCACGTTTCACCTTCATCAAGAAAAGGGGTGATTGCATAGTTGAGCAGGAGGTTCGTGTAATGGTATTCAGAATTAGTCAAAACAAAAACTTTCTTCCCAAATTCAACATATCGCTTGAGACCATCGACCACAGATTTTTCACGGATAACATAATGATCAAGATCCTCGCTGATTTGTTTTTTTAAGCTGCCATCAGCATGGACAGTATCGACAGTACCGAGTACATCTGCTGCAATAGTCGAATAGCTGGGTAACTGATGGGGGAAATCATCTTTAAAATCAACCAGTTGTGCATAAAGAACACAAAAGGCAATGGAAAATGAAGTATCAATGGCCATGTAATTTGGATCGCCCAAATCCACATAAATGCTACGATAAAATTGTTTTTGCTCGGTAAAATCGATTAATTTTGTGCCATGATAACTTTGACGAATTGCGCCGTAACGACTCAATTTTAAAATGTTGCCATTTTTACTGTCCACGACCAACCCACGAATAGCATCTTTAAAATTAAACGTTAATTTTTTAATGGCAACTGGATAATTTTTGCTGCTTATCAGTCGTTCAACAATAAGCTGATAAACCAGCGTTTCAAAATGTTCAGTTTTGTAGCGGATCAGCGTGTGATCCATATCCAGACCGATGTATTTAATTTTTTTCATATTTAAAATGCGATTTACAAAAACATTATGACTCATTTTGCTTCCTTAAGGATTTTTTCTATGACATCGGCATCGTCCATCGTTGATATATCGCCAAGATTATCAACATCCTTGCTCGCAATTTTTCGTAAAATACGCCGCATGATTTTCCCTGAGCGTGTTTTAGGCAGGGAGGTCGTCCATTGAATGCCTTCTGGCGTTGCAAGGGATCCTATTTTATCTCGAACATGCTGTATTAATTCTTTTTTTAGCGCGTCTGTTGGTTTTACTGAAGTTTTCACAGTGACAAATGCGAAAATTGCTTCGCCTTTGATGTCATGCGGAATCCCGACAACCGCGGCTTCTGCGACTGCTGGATGAGATATGAGCGCACTTTCAAGCTCTTCTGTGCCAATGCGATGGCCGGATACTTTGATTATGTCGTCATCACGACCGGTTATCCAATAATTTCCATTTTGATCTCGATATGCACCATCCCCGGTCAGGTAATTACCGGGTATACTCTTAAAGTAAGTCTGGATAAATCGCGGCCTGTCACCATAAATTGTCTGCATAAGACCGGGCCAAGGTTGTTTAATAATCAATTGACCGTGTTGGTCATTTGGCACTGAGTTGCCTTGATCATCCACTATGTCCAGTACGACACCAAAAAAAGGTACGCCTGCTGATCCGGCTGCTAATGGTGTAGCGCCAGGTAATGGCGTGATCATGATTCCGCCTGTTTCAGTTTGCCACCACGTATTCACAATAGGGCATCTGTCTTCCCCTATCACATGATAATACCATTCCCACACGTCTGGATTGATGGGCTCACCCACTGTTCCTAGTAGTCTCAGGCTTTTGCGGCTGGTTTGTGTGATCCAGTTATTGCCTTGCTGACGTAAAGCGCGGATCGCTGTGGGAGATGTGTAAAAAATATTGACCTGATGTTTATCAATGATTGACCAATAGCGAGAATAATCAGGGTAATTGGGTATTCCTTCAAAAATGAGGGTGGTGGCACCGTTAGCTAAGGGACCATAAACAAGATAAGAATGCCCGGTAATCCAGCCCACATCTGCTGTGCACCAATAAATATCGCCATCGTGATAATCGAACACATAGTAGTGCGTCATCGCGGCGTACACGAGGTAGCCGCCTGTTGCATGCATCACGCCTTTGGGTTTGCCAGTTGAGCCAGAGGTATACAGAATAAATAACGGGTCGTTCGAATCCATGTGTTCCACAGGGCAGTCTTTATTCGCAGACTCCATGGCTTCGTGATACCAGATATCCCGAGTTTGATGCCAGTTAACCGGGTTACCCGTGTGCTTGATAACAATCATTGCGCGGACATCAGGGCAATCAGCCAAGGCCTTATCGCAATTGTCCTTGAATGGAATAGTTTTGTCACCGCGTAGCCCTTCGTCAGCGGTGATCAACAGACGGCAATCGGCATCCAGCAGACGTGTTTTCAAAGCATCCGCCGAAAATCCACCGAATACCACCGAGTGAATCGCACCAATCCGTGCGCAGGCGAGCATGGCAATAGCGGCTTCTGGAATCATGGGCAAGTAAATGCAAACGCGGTCGCCTTTTTTGACCCCCTGAGTTTTCAATACATTGGCGAATCGGCAAATTTTTTCATGCAGTTGTGTATACGTGATGGATTGTGTTTCGTGAGGTGAGTTGCCTTCCCAAATAATAGCAATTTGATTTCCGCGAGTTTCCAAGTGGCGATCAACGCAATTGTAACAGGCATTCAGTTTTCCATGGTTAAACCATTTGATATCCAGCGTGGTAAAATCGCCTTCGACAACCTGTGTCCATGGCTTAAACCAAGTAATAAATTGTTTAGCCTGTTTCGCCCAAAATTCTGCGGGCGCATCGATCGAGTGTTGATACAATGTTTGGTATTGATCTTCATTGATATGTGCCGTTTTTGCAAAATCGGTGAGCACAGCAAGCGGTTTTTTCTGATTCATTTATTATCGCATCCTTACGTTTTTTTTTCCTTTATACCACTATTATTTTGAGATTGTAAGGCGGGATTGCAGTCAGTTACTGCTGGACAAAACAAATTAACCCTACTAAAATTAAATAATAATATTATTAGTAGGGTTAATTATGCAGTTGCAGTTAATACGCGAGATTGAGCAGCAAAATCCGTGGCTCCAAAACAAACAAGCGCCTGTTTTCACCACGAGTAATTATCATTCACGTCTACAATTACCGGTGTTATTGCATTCAGAGTGGGATTCATTGTGGACTCTTTTAATTGGGCCGCGACGGGCAGGTAAAACAACGCTTGGAAAATATCTTAGTCATGAATTAATCCAGCAGGGTCGTTTTAATCAGCTGTTGTATTTGAATTGTGATTTAGCATCAGTACGTGGTTGGTTACAATCGCCTCTTTTTATTCATGAGGCATTTAAACAATTTAATTTAGCCTTACCTATTATTTTTATTGATGAAGTGCAGCGTTTGGAATCACCGGGATTATTGTTAAAGACCATTGCTGATTTAGCGCTGCCTATTAAAATGATTGCCTCAGGATCTTCGCAACTGGAAATTAAAAGCAAGGTTCAAGAGCATTTAACGGGAAGAAATTTCTCATCACTGGTTTTACCGTTAAGCTTTAGTGAATGGGATGCCTCTTCACGATTAGAACAATTATTGATCTATGGCGCTTACCCCCAAATTATCTCTACATCACAAAAAGCATTATTACTTGGACAAATTTATCAGGACTATATTAATAAAGACATTATGGAGTTTTTAAAATTAGCCAAACCAGATAATTTTCAAAAATTACTGGGCTTAATCGCGCATAGTAGTGGCCAACTCGTTAATTACAATCAACTCGCCAGTGATTGCCAAATCAACGTCGCCGCAGTACGTCACTACGTGTCTGTTTTACAACAAACTTATGTCATTGCAATGATTACGCCCTTTGTTGGGAATAAACGCACGGAATTAACCAACAACCCAATTCTTTATTTTATTGATAATGGTTTTCGTAATTATGCGCTTGGAAACTTTAGTGATTTATCTGCTCGCACAGATGCAGGGCTTCTTGTGGAAGGATTGGTGTTTCAGGAAATATATAAGTACATCACTCAAAATTTTTTAAATTACGCGGTACATTATTGGCGGACAAAATCAGGCGCGGAAGTTGATTTTGTTATTTATAAAAATGATGAAAACTTTATCCCGGTTGAGGTGAAATACCGTAGCATGTCATCACCTTCGATAACACGTGGCTATCGATCGTTTTTACAAGCCTATCAACCTAGGCAGGCCGTTGTGATTACGAAGGATTTTTCAGGATCGGAACTATTTGAGCATGTTCATGTGGATTTTATTCCTCTGCCATATTTGAAAAATTTGTTTGTATTGATTGAAGCAATGTAACGAACTCGATCAATAGCGATCTTCTATAATAAGGAGTACAATATGGCAAATTTACAGACAACTGTGTTGTTCCTCCTATGAAAAATAAATTGCATGGCAAAACCGGTCCGTTATATCGGCGTTTATTTACTTTTGTTAAACCGTTTTGGCCAATATTGTTGTTGGGACTGTTTGCCAATATTATTTATTCCTGCATCGATGCAGGGTTTACCTACATGATGCGGCCATTTCTTGATAAAGGATTTATCGATGTTGATATGAATTTTGTTAAACGAATTCCATTGATTGTGCTGTTCGGGATCTCAACGCGCGGTTTAGTGAGTGCTGCGGGTAGCTACTGCATGACTTGGGTGGCGCGATCCGTGGTGAATGTGCTTCGACAACGGGTATTTTCGCATATCGTGCGGTTACCGGCTGATTATTATGATGAGGCCACCTCAGGTCAGTTGTTGTCAAAAATTTTGTATGATGTAGAGCAAGTGGCGCAGGTGAGTGCGGATGCACTGACCGATTTTGTACAAAACACGTGTTTAATTATCGGCCTGTTAACCGTAATGATGGTGATTTGCTGGCAATTGTCACTGATGTTTTTATTGACTATTCCGTTTATCGCCATCGTGGTTAATTTTACTAATAAACGCGTGCGACGTATCAGTCATAAAGTACAGCGATCAATGGGTGAAGTCACGGAAATCGTCAGCGAAGTAATTGATGGGTATCGTGTAGTACGTATATTTGGTGGTGAACAATATGAAGTAAGCAAGTTTAACGATGCCACAGAAACATCACGAAAAAATGACATGAAAGTTGCGGTTAGCAAAGCAATCAATGTGTCGTCAGTACAAATTATTATTTCAATAGGTATTGCGACCATTATTTTTGCGGCCATTAAAATGACCGCTATTATTACCATTACTGCCGGATCTTTTCTCGCCATTATTGCCGCCATGTTGCAATTAATCAAACCAATGAAAACCCTTACCACGTTAAATGCAGCGATTCAGCGTGGACTGGCTGGTGCTGAAAGTGTGTTTGCCTTGCTGGATCATGCCGTTGAGCCAGAGCAAGGTATGCAACTACCTGAAAAAGCTCAGGGCGTTATTCAATTTGAAAAAGTATCGTTCGCATACCGTCAGGGTTTGCCCGTTTTACACGATATTGATTTGCGGATCGAGGCAGGGGAAACCGTTGCTCTGGTAGGACATTCTGGTAGTGGCAAAACGACACTTGCCAGTTTATTACCGCGGTTTTATCCAGTGAATAATGGCAGAATTCTTCTGGATGGTATGCCAATTAATGAGTTGTCTCTGGTCAGTTTACGTGAGCAAATTTCGCTGGTTAGTCAGCAGGTGACGCTATTTAATGACACGCTGGCTAATAATATTGCTTACGGTCGCTTTGACGTGAGTCGTGAAGATATTATCGAGGCGGCACGTCTTGCTTATGCGGATGAGTTCATCCAAAATCTGCCTCAAGGTTATGATACCCGAGTGGGTGAAAATGGTGTGCTGCTATCGGGTGGCCAGCGGCAACGTTTGGCCATCGCGCGCGCCATTTTGAAAAATGCACCGATTCTTATTCTGGATGAGGCAACATCCGCATTAGATAATGAATCAGAGCGATATATTCAGGCAGCACTGGAACACGTGATGAAAAACCGCACCACGCTGGTTATTGCTCATCGACTGTCAACCATCAAGCGTGCGGACAAGATTATTGTTTTGCATCACGGACGGGTGATGGAGCAGGGAACGCATGAGCAATTGCTTGCGATGGAAGGGCATTATGCGCAATTATATCAGGTGCAAAAATTGGGTGTCGAACATGAGGAAGCTGTGGCGTAATGCGTTTAATCTCCCTTGATAAACTTTGGTATACCCGTCATCCTCTGCGCTGGTTATTGTTTCCTTTTGCATTGGTGTATCAAGCCATCACCGTGATACGCCGTAGTTATTTTCAACGTTTTTGCCAACAACGCTGTTCAGTGCCCATTATTGTGGTGGGCAATTTAACCGTCGGTGGTGTGGGGAAAACTCCACTGGTGATTGCGTTGGCGCAGCAATTACAGGCACGTGGACTGCGGGTTGGTATTGTTAGCCGAGGTTATGGCGCAGCCGCGACTGATTTCCCTCATGAAGTCAGTGTGGATGAGACAGCAATACTCGTTGGCGATGAGCCGTTATTGCTGGCTAAAAAAACCGGCTGTCCTGTTGTGATTGCGCCTGACAGGGTTCAAGCCGTTCGTTATTTACTGGATAAATACCAAAGTCAGGTGATTCTCAGTGATGATGGATTGCAACATTATAAGATGGGACGTGCGATAGAAATTGCGGTTGTTGATGGACTGCGTGGTTTGGGCAATGGCTTGTGTTTGCCCGCAGGTCCATTGCGTGAAAGCGTCAAACGTTTAGATCATGTTGATTTTGTTGTTGTAAATGGTGGAATATGGCCGGGTGGTTACCGTATGAATTTACAGCCCGGTGAGTTAACGCAGCTGATGAACGGGAAAACCATTCAAGTGTCGGAGTTATCCTGTCCAGTTGCAGCTATTGCAGCAATTGGTCATCCACAACGATTTTTTGCAACATTGCATGCATTGGGTGTTACGTTTAATGAATACTTATTTACTGATCACCATCAATTTCAGCCCGAAGAATTACACGTGCCTGAAAAAATGGTGGTGATGACAGAAAAAGATGCGGTAAAATGCCAAGCGTTTGCTACTGATAAGATGTATTTTTTGCCCGTGGATGCTGTGATTGACGACGGATTTTGGGATGCATTATGGTCTCATCCAACAATAACAAGGTTATTTTAAAATGATTCTGTTTCGACTAAGTAAGAAGTTGTGCATATGTTTTGCCATGTTATTCTGCAGCGTTATTTATGCTGCAGAGGTTGGCACAGAGCCTGTTGAGCAAACTGGTTTTTTACCTGCTGAGTCTACGCATGCCAATTGGGTGTTTTCGGGCATGGTGACGAATGAGGGTGGAGAGCATTATGCTTATTTTTTTCAGATGCAACGCCATGGGAATGACTTCCACGCCATTTCGGCATTGTTTGATGCACAGACCAAAGCGCTGGTTTTGATGGATGAGGGCGATGCTACGATTAACGATCCTGAACGGAATAATTGGCATGTTGGTCGCTCGTTCCTGCGTTTTAATGCAATCAATGACAGTTGGATTTTCGGATTAAAAACCCAAGATAAAAAAGGATTTAATTTTAAAGTCGACATGCTAAATCAGCCGGAACATAACCCTGTTGTGCAAGGTTTGCGAGCCGGGGTTGAAGCAATAGTGAGTCAGACCGGTCAGCTGAATGGACATGTTCATGTCGCTAATGAGAGCAGGGAACAATTTGTTACCGCAAAAAGTGCCTGGTTCAGGCAAATTTGGCTCTCAAATCCTCAAACCCAAAGCCATCAACTCACTAGTGTTTTATGCCGATTCGATGATGGAAGCGGATTTTATTCCATGAACATGCTCGAACCAGACGCGGTGCGTGGTTCTGTGGCTGGCTGGTTTGATGCCCAAGGCATGCCATCGGCAATGTCACAGTTTATTAATGTAAAAGAAGCACAAGACGGGGCTTGGCACATCCGTATCACATCACCCAATCTGCATTTGACTTTGTCTGATGCCATCAAGCAACGTTCTGTTGTGGCCGGTTTTGTAACTGAAAAAGATCAACAGGGTTTTTGTGTGCTAAATAAAGATGCGATGGGTGAGGAAAAAACGGTTTGACAATTATTGCATTATTGCTTTAAACGAATCCCAAAAACAACATGCCCATTTATAATGTTACTATGTATGCGGGGCATTTCATCGTTCATTGATAGAGTCTCCCAATCGCTTCATCCCATCCTTTTTGATCTCCTGTTTAAGTTTTTTTAGGTCTTTATCCGGTGTGGGGAGCTCTTCTGGCATGTTACCGCCCAACTCTTTAATGGTTTGACGTACTTTTTCCCCAACTTCAAAATGCGTATTATTGGCTTTAGTTTTTCCCTGAATGTTTTCCCGTCGCAGTTTTTCTTCTGTCTGCGTGGCACGAAAGAGGTTCGCTGCCAATTCAGTGCTGCCCATGTTGTCAAGAATCTCTTGGCTTTTTTTCAGTCCTTTTTTCTGATGTATGGCTTTAGCATCCAGTCCACCATAAAGCCCTTTGTAACCATGGTTCTGAAAAATAGCGAAATCGAGATTACTTTCAACACCGGCTTTTTGAGCGGTTTCAACCAACTGCTTATTGTGTACCTTCATCTCATTTCTGAGTAGAAGCCGTTTTTCTTCTTCTTTTAGTTGTTGAAAGGTTTCGTCATCGGCCAATTCTTGTCGGCGGGTTTGAATCGCAAAATAGGTTTGACCATTGGCGATGATCGGTTTGGAAGAATCTCCATTTTGCACTATTAAATAACACGCGTAACGTGAGAGTTGATAATCTTCTACCTCTCGTTGACTTCCGGAGCCCAGACTAACCATTTTTCCCATTTGGGAAAAATGGTTTTCAGGGTTTTCACCAGAGTTCTGGCAAGCAGTTACTGCTTTCTGAATAACACGTTTGAATTTATCCCAACTCAAATAATCCAAAGCGGGTTGAAGTTCACGTGCATACCAAAACTCAATATTATTATCAGAAAATCGTTTAAGTTCTTCGAACGTTTTATGGTGTTGTTTTTCGATGTTGGTTTGGTTCATCGTTGAATCTCCTTGAGCTTTTCGGCCATTTTTAGCCTAACTGCCACTAGCTCTTTTTCCAGCGTATCAATTTCTTGTTGTACTGCATCGATATCGATATCGATATCGATATCGATTTCCTCTTCCTCTTCGAAAGTGTCTACATAACGAGGAATATTAAGGTTAAAATCGTTTTCTTTGATTTCGTCACATGCTGCCACATGAGCGTACTTTTCAACTTCTTGCCGTTTAATATAAATACTCATAATTTTGGCGAGATGTTCTTCGGAAAGGGTGTTTTGATTTTTTCCGGATACATAGTCTCGACTGGCATCAATGAACAAGACGTTTTTACAATCCTCTCTTGAAGCGCCTTTTTCTCGAGCCCTATCAAAGACTAGAATAGCTACTGGAATATTGGTTGTTGGTAACAGGTTACCTGGCAGGCCAATCACTGCATCCAGCAGGTTTTCCTCAATCATTTTTTGACGGATACGTCCTTCGGCCGCTCCACGGAATAAGACACCATGAGGAACAACTACGGCGACCCGACCTTGTTTTTCAAGGGCAGTTTCTAACATATGACTAATGAAAGCCCAGTCGCCTTTACTTTTGGGCGGAACACCACGCCAGAAACGGTTAAACTGATCACTCTCAGCATTTTCAGCACCCCATTTATCAAGTGAAAAGGGCGGATTTGCCACCACGCAATTAAATTTCATCAGTCGGTCATTTTCAACCAGAAGTGGACTGTTCAGTGTATCGCACCCTTCTACTCGAGCGCTATCAAAGCTGTGCAGGAACATGTTCATGCGGCACAGTGCCCATGTGCTGCCATTGGACTCTTGTCCAAAGAGGGCAAAGTTACGGTCTCCAACTTCTTTAGCAGCTTGAATTAAAAGACCACCTGACCCGCAGGCTGGATCACAGATACGATCTCCCGGTTTAGGTCTGGCAAGCTTGGCGACCAGTTTGGTAACTTTCAGCGGGGTAAAAAACTCACCAGCCTTCTTACCTGAATCAGATGCAAAGCGTTCAATCTGATTGATTTTGATACTCATATTTTATTCTCCTGTTGCAAGCTGCATTAGGGGCTGTTGACAAAATGCTGTAATAACATTCTTGTATTTTATTGGGGCGATAGATGCCCGGGTTTTTTAAATGATATTTCCCTCATAAACAAATGCAGCAGGGCCTGTCAGGAAAATAGAGCCGGTCATGTTTGGCCAACTAACTAGCAGTTCTCCTCCAGGCAAACTAACCGTGACCTCCTCATTTAAATGGTGGTACAGCCTGCCAATTGCAACCGCTGCAACCGCGCCACTTCCGCAAGCTTGAGTTTCCCCGCACCCTCGTTCATAAACACGTAAGGAAATGTGTTTGGGGGAGACTATTTGCATAAATCCGACGTTGGTTTGTTCCGGAAACAATGGATGTTCACTAATTTGTCGTCCTATATCGCGAACGGGGGCCTGTGTCAGATCAGAAACCAGCATGACTGCATGAGGATTACCCACGCTGACAGCATGCACATCGCAAGTTGTCTTATCGCTCATGGGAATCGTATAGAGTGGCGCCTGTACCAACGCTTGCAGAGGAATGCAGGCGGGTTCAAGCTGGGGTTGCCCCATATCTACGGTAACGGTGTTATCGGGATTGATATGGAGTTCCATGCGGGTTGTGTGCGTTGCAACAGTAATCGATTGCTTGTGGGTTAGTCCATAATGTTGTGCAAAGCGCGCTAGGCATCGGGCTCCATTTCCACATTGTCCGACCTCCTGTCCGTTGGCATTAAAAATACGGTAAAAAAAATCAACGCCAGGCACCTGACTGGTTTCAATCAGCAAGCATTGATCAAAACCAACGCCTGTGTCGCGTCGACTGAGGGCTGCAATGTCGGCGGGTTTTAAGTTGATGGTTTGATGTATGGCATCAACCACCATAAAATCATTGCCAAGACCCTGCATTTTTGTAAATCGAAGGCCCATTTTGTTTCTCTTTAGTTATTGTAACGGGGTTTTTAGGGGCAGGCAGGTAAAGCGGTCCCTTTTGTCCACAGGCCGATAAAAGTAGGCTGATTATGCATAGTAGTACTAGCTTCATGTTGCTCATTTGGATAATTAAAGAGTTCAGTATAATTAATTAAGTTGCCATGTGCGAGCGCATTAGAGATAATTTGTCTTTTACAGTCTCTAAAGGAGTCACGTTGTTAAACGTTTATATTAAAGAGCCACAGCAGCCCGCAGTTGCGTGTATGATTTGGATGCATGGTCTGGGCGCGGATGCCAATGATATGGTGGGTGTGGCTAATCAGTTATCCTTGACAGTGCCTGTTCGTCATGTGTTCATTGATGCGCCTGTGCGTCCCGTAACGCTGAACAATCATATGCCGATGCGTGCATGGTATGATATTGTGGGCATGAAATTGACTGATCGTGAAGATCGTGATGGTCTGATGCGGTCAGAAGGCATGATTCGCCAGATCATTGAAAATCAGGTCACTGATGGATTTAAACATGATCAGATCTTTTTGGCTGGTTTTTCTCAAGGTGGTGCCATGGCGTTATTCACAGGTTTGCGTTCGGCAACGCCATTGGCGGGTATTGTTACTTTGTCGGGTTACTTACCATTGTCTACCGAATGCGATCCAGTACTCGTTAATAACAGCACACCCATTTTTATAGCAGGAGGGCAGTTTGACCCAATTGTACTCCCTGCTTGGACAAAACAAAGTTTGGATTGGTTACAGTGCCGTGGTTTTCAGCATATTGCATGGCATGAATATTCGATGGAACACAGCATTTGTGTTGAGGAAATTCGCGATCTGGCAAACTGGTTAACATCTCGGATTTCACATGCCTACAATGCAAAGGAGTTAAATAATGACCATCGTTAAAAAATCACGGCAGGTAAATTATTCCTGTGAGCAAATGTATAATTTGGTCAATGATGTAGAGCGTTATGCCGAATTTTTGCCTTATTTCTCCAGAAGCGAAGTGCATCATCGTGATGCAGATGAAGTACGAGCAACGTTGGTTATTGCAGCGGCCGGAATCAGTAAATCGTTTACAACATGCAACCGCTTGCAAGCCAATAAAATGATTGAAATACGTCTGATTGAGGGACCTTTTAGTCATCTTGAGGGATTTTGGCGTTTTGATGAAGTGCCCGATGTGGATGGATGTCAAATTTCATTTGATCTGGAATTTGAGTTTGCAGGCCGCATGTTTTCGATGTTTTTAGGTCCTGTTTTTGAGCAGGTCACTGATCTGATGGTTGATTCGTTTTGTGATCGCGCCAAGGTTATGCATGGCTAATGTTGAAGTGGTATATATTCCGGTTGATCAAAGCCCGCTGCGTGCACAGGTTTCCTTTGTGGCGGGAATGACCGTGGCGAATGTACTGGATCAGTCCGGTCTGCTGGACAGTT
Source organism: Gammaproteobacteria bacterium (assembly GCA_013289415.1). Lineage (GTDB taxonomy): Bacteria > Pseudomonadota > Gammaproteobacteria > Legionellales > Legionellaceae > DDPF01. The sequence goes on along the minus strand of JABDAB010000015.1, from coordinate 16,044 downwards.
ATCCAGAACTGATTGGCATGCCTGTTGGAATTTTTTCGCGAACTGTGCAGTTGGATACGCAGGTTAAATCAGGTGATCGGATTGAAATATACCGTTCGTTGACACTTGATCCTATGGAAACAAGACGGCAACGGGCTAAACGGTAGGTTGGGCCTTGGCCCAACCTACGGCGTATGATCAATCTTAGTCAAGTGTTCATTCTTAAAATACAACGTTAAATTCTGTACTGCCGTAGGTCCGCTACCCTTACGCCACGTATATGCATAATCCCAGCGGTCATTATTAAACATGGGGCTCAGTAAACTGGTACCCATTAAAATAGCCGCATCATTTTTACTCATGCCAATGTTTAATCGGCTGAGCTTTTCTGGTGGCAGCTGATTTCCCTGTTGCACTACCCGTCGTGCAAAATCATATGACATGCAGTTCGTTAATGATAGTGCTAAACTTACGCTAATAAGAATGGTTCTAATTCGCATTTTTTTGCCTGTGATGAAAAATGTCGTCATGATACCATGTAATGTATTGTATTGAATAACACTTTTACGAAGCCGTTATCCAGGGAGTTTTTTATGGAAGAAAGTCAGCAGTTAAAAGAGGCTGGATTAAAGATAACCATGCCACGCCTAAAAATTTTGCAAATTCTGGAACAATCCTCTGATCACCATCTGAGTGCTGAAGATGTATATAGAGCCTTGTCGGATATGGGTGAAGACGTGGGGTTGGCAACTGTTTATCGTGTTCTCACGCAATTTGAAACGGCTGGATTAATCAATCGCCATAATTTTGAAGGTGGTTATTCCGTGTTTGAATTAAGCTTAGGCGAACATCATGACCATCTGGTTTGTGTTAAATGCGGCCGGGTAGAAGAATTTGTCGATGAGGTCATTGAACAACGCCAGAAAATGATAGCAGAGCGTGCGGGGTTTAAAATGACGGATCATGCATTGAATATTTATGGCTTATGTCCGGGATGTCTGCTGGATTGAAGTACGAATCACAACAACTGTAACAGCTCCTGCAGGCTGGATGACAGTACATTAGCCACCTCATCGCGAGATTCTTTGTCCTCAAGCAAGGCTTGATTGCCTTCTACTTCCAACCCTAAATATTCGTGCTCGGTATAGCGTTTACGCAAGGCGGTGGTGAACCCATCGGTGTTACCGTGGTAGGGATAATTCATGCGCACACGGTAAGTGGGCGTTTGCTGGAGGAGCAGGCTTCGCCAAATTCGTGCCACCTCCCGTTCTCCATGCCGTACATGATCATATAGAAGACCGATGCCTGCATTGCGCTTGACGCCATTGAGTTCAGCAGTAAAGCTGTGAATTGACAAATGCAGTACTTGACAGCCACTTTCAACCTGAGCGTGGATTAAATTTTCAGTTTGCTGGCGAAAGGGGAGATAATATTGATCGATTAGTTGTTGCCTTTCTGCTATTGGCAATCCTCTTGTAAATTCAGAAAAGCATTGAGCATGCGCCAAGCTGCGGTTGCAGTCGATGAGTAACCGGGAAACGGTGGCTTGTGTGTAGCTGCAGGCAAACACCTGGTTCAAATGATTGGCAATTTCGTGAGCACCCACATCAATGCCACGGTGAGTTTGCAACAGTTGCTCCTGTCCTTTAAACAAGTCACGATATTTTGGCGGCACGGTATTGACGGCGTGTTCGCAACTAATGAGCAGGGCAATGGGTTTCATAATATTACAACTGTTGGTTGGTTAATAAATTTTCGCCAAGCTGGCGATAGACACGTGTCAATGTGGCTCTATTATACTCGTTACGGCATGCGCGTAGAATACGTTCGCTTAAACTACCTTCGTGCAAGATGTGTTCAAGTGCGCGCTGGCTGACCTGGTTTAAATCTGTACTGACGCGTTCAATCAACAAAGACCACGCGTCACGAGCGGTCATAGTACGTTTGGGTAACTGCCATTGCGTCAATACCTCACTGTCGTCAATTAGAACGCTTAAACCGTCTTTAATTGTGCGTTCATAGATTGATTTCAGCCTATTGGTTTCACAGGGCTGTTCTAAATGTAAACGCGAGCGTTCATTCCAACTTTTAAGAATAGCGTGAATAACATGGGCGATTGCAATGTCTGCATTAACACACTCCTGAGAGTCCAGAATACGAATCTCAACCGCCCCACTATCAAATTTCGCGATGGCTCCCCGAGAATTCAGCCACTCATATTGTAACAGTCCTTTGGGATCGAATGCGCTGATGTCGCGATACATTGGTGTTAATATTTTGTCCTGGTACTCCGCTTCGGATCGGATAAATTCAGGGATAACCTCTCCTGTGATGGAGGGTACACGCTGCTGGTTTTTATCATAAAAATAAAGACGTGAGTCGAGTAAGCCCGTGGTGTTTCCTTCAAGAAAAGGGGTGCTGGCTGCAAGGGCTGGCAACAATGGCAAAATCAAACGGATGGCGCTGTGCAATTGCAAAAATTCATCGTCATTGGCAAAAGGCAAGTTGACATGCATGCTTTGCAAATTGGCCCAACCGTGCCCGCAACAGTTAAATATCGAATCGTACTGCTGGTAGATCTCGCGACTTCCATGCGGCCAACGTTTGGTTTCTGTCAACGGATCCATCCATGGATGCGCACCAGTGGGTAGTAGTTGCAAATTATGTTGTTCTAATAAGGGTTGTAATTGCAAGATGGCATGCTGGAACTGTTCGGCAACCGGTGCAGTGACAGGTTTTGGGCCATTGTTTTTTAACTCGAGAACGTGCATGACTAACTCATTGCTGGCCGCAATCTCGCCTAAGATGATTTCACTGGCTTGTTTTCCAGCCAAGCCATCCAGAATCACATCGCTGACAGGTTGTACCGCTAAAGTATCACGGTCTACCAGCATGTATTCGATCTCTAATCCCAATACTGAAAAAATAGAATAATTAGACATAACCATGATTCCTGCGAATGCGTTGTAAAAAGACGCTCATTATATCCCGATAAAGCGCCTCGCCTGTGATTTGATCTTCAATATTGGCATCAATATTTGGATTGTCATTCACTTCAATGATATAGTGTTTATCATTAATGCTTTTTATATCAACACCATACAAGCTATCGCCAATCAAGCGGGTAGCTTTTAAAGCCGTTTTTATCACCCCGTCAGGTACTTTATCCAGGGGAACAGTATCAAATTCACCTTCATTTTCCAGCACAGATTGCCAGTTGTAAATCTGCCAATGGTCTTTAGCCATGAAATACCGCGAGGCAAACAGGGGTTTGTTGTCTATTATACCAATTCGCCAATCAAAATCCGTGGGAATAAAGGGTTGTATCAAGATTAAATCAGAGGTTTTAAAAAACTGTTTCAAGGATTTTTGTAAGTCGTTGAGATCATTTAATTTGACTACACCTTGTGAAAACGCACCATCTGGTTTTTTGATGACACAGGGAAAATCTATATGGGGCAATGTCTTGTCATATTTGCTAATAAACAGGGTTGCTGGCGTTAATACCTGATGACTGCGCATAAGTTCAGCAAGATAAACTTTATTTGAGCATCGAACGATAGATTGTGGGTCATCCATCACCACTATGTTTTCTTGAGCCGCCCGACGAGCAAAACGGTATGTATAATGATCAACCGATGTGGTGGCACGTATAAACAGGGCGTCATACTCTGCAATGGATTTGCTGTCATTTTTATCAATAAAGTCGACATTCAGGCCCAGTGATTCGCCTGCATTGACAAACAGGTCGAGTGCTTTTTTGTTGGAAGGGGGATTGGGTTCAGTTGGATCAACAAGAATGGCCAGATCATGAAAGCGCTGTTTTTTCCGCCATTGATGAAAGCGTTTTTTTGATAAATACGTTTCAGCTGCCTGCTGCATAAATTCCTGGTGGTGAGGAGGGATATCAACGGGAGACAAAACGGAAAGTTTTTTAATGGTCCAGTGTTTTTTTCTTTCCAGAGTAAAGCGAAGTAGCGGTAAGGGGAACAGGCTGTGTAATTTTTTTGAAAGAACACAATATTTTTTTGCCATGTTTTGACCGAAATATAAACTTAAAATAAAGTCATCGCCTTTAATGTCATGTAATGCATGTTGAATGTCTTCATCAATATCATGCGAAATTTGCTTGGACAGACTGGCACTTAATACATCCTGAATATTCAGGATTGATGGTAATGCTTTATGGTCTCGCGCTTGAGCCAGAAGTGAGACATAGTAACCAATCGTTTGATAATGGTAAGCCTGACAAAGATTAATCACGCGCATGGATTTATTTTGGTAGTATTGTTCATCAGATAAATAGTCTGAAGCCTTGATAATAGAAGCAATGGGACTTAAAAAACCCCAGTCTTGTGGATGATCAGTGACTACAATCGTATGCATCTAAATCCCTTTTGGCTCAATGATAAGTAAATTGGCATCATAAGTAATAACACCCAGCATGATGGAGTTGATTAAATGATGACTGCTGACCGTATAATAATTGTTGTGTGATAATGGGTTTTCGCGATGAGGATCCGCAACTACAACACGTTTGTTTTTCTCATTATACCCGCATAATACGACAAAATGACCACATGGCGTGCCGCGAACATCATCGTAAGTACCAACACCATCTGGTGTAAAATGTTCTCGTGCGCTGGAATATAAATAAGTCGCGCTGAGTCCGGTTAAAATGGGTATTTTTTTTTGAAAATAGCTTTGGAGTAATTTCACGCTGAGTGTACGAAATTTAACTTCGCCACCCAATTGAACAAACTGTTGGTATGCAATACTCGACTGCGTAATGTTTGGATCTTGTTTGTGAACCATTTGCGCATCCAGTTTGGCAACCAGTTTCTCACCGGAAATCTCGCCATGCGTAAACCAACTGGGGTCGAATACATTCAGGTTGTTGACATAAATTGTGCTATCAAAGCCCTCCTGTAGCGCGTGCGCGCCCAGAAAGGCGGCCAGTGTTCCGCCTGAAAGGGAACGTTCTACGTTTTGAACAAGTTTGTCAATGCTAACATTCAAGCCATAATAATTATAAATGGCTTGCAGACATGTTGCTCCACAGGTTTCATCGTCAGGCTGTGAGTGAATTTTTATATCAATCATTATTAGTTTGGTGATTCCGTAGATGTGCAATTAACAACGAAGGTCTACTACGTTAGAACGCAATGGACGATTTGTCAAATGACCTTTAATGATAATTCAAGTACAAAGCTAGCCACTTCTTCTGATTGTTGCGGGTAGTTTGTGTAGGCAGTAACCAGGAGTGGTTTGTTAATGCGTTGACCGGTTTTTTTGGATTCAGCGATCATGTCTTTGACGTCCTCACCCATTGCACAGACAAAATAAACATCAGACTCAGGTCGTTTTAAAAATTGAGCCTGGAATGATTTAAACGCCAGAGAGACTTTTAACCGGGCTTGTCTTGCATGATAAAACCCATGCAATCCCCCAGCCAAGTCAGCACCGACTGCAAGAGCACCAAAATACATGGAGTGCAGATGGTTTTTACTGCGCCTGGTCAAGGGTAATTTGATGACAATTTCTTGATCAGTCAAGGTAATCAGGCGTGGGTGTAAATAACCAATCAAGGGGACTTTAAAGCAACCAAAATACCACATGAAAAATTTAAAGCGGGTCAGCAGTGTCATTGTATATCCTTAACACCTTGAACATGCAAACTCGAAATAATTTTTTTCACACCACGCACAGCATTGGCGCGTTTTAATATGGCAGTAATCGATTGGCTTCGCTTAACCTCGCCGGTCAATGTGACAATGCCATTTTTAGTTGTGGCGTTAATACCGACCAACGGTATGGATTCATCGTCCAGAATTTTTGCTTTAAGCACGGCTGTTTCAATCTTGGCGGTAATATAGGCATCGCTTAGTGTTGTATTGATATGCTTTATTTCCAAATCATCTACATCAACCATTTTAACGCCACCGGTTGTTCTGGCAAGCCAAAATACGTCAACAAATGTTTGCTTATCATTTACTTCCCCGCTTAATTTGACAACACCTTTTTGAGTGGAGACAGAAATTTTTGAGGGATTTAAATTTGTTTTTTCTGCAAATTGAGTTGTAATTTTTGCCGTAATGGCCAAATCAGCAGATGGAGCAGATGGTTGTCCGTTGTCTTTTAAACCCGCTGCTTGCGCCTGATTAATAAAAAAAACCAGGGTAATGGACAGGATGAGGTGGGATAATTGACGCATGGAAACCTCGCAGGAAATTATAATGCGCGAAGCTTATCATTTTTCATGAATTATTTCAATTTTTATGAGGAGAGAATGGATGGTCGTCTTGCTGCAGTTCCGGGTCACAAAGTGGGAGCCACATCAGATACATAAGGCTTCTTAACAAGGTTAAGCATGCACACAATATCTGAAATCAGGCCTCCTGTCAGAAAGCGTTAGCTGAGCAAGACGTACCATCTATAGTCATAATAGTTTGCTCTGACCGAATGTGCAAATTTGAAAGTGTTAATTTTTAGTAAATAATCCGTTTATGGTATTCTATACTTCGCACAGGTAACCCCTCCTCCGCCCTTTGGGCTCCTTCTCCCCATGTCTGGGGCGAAGGGGATAAGGAAGAGGGAAGTATTAGAGAGAGTCTCAACCAATGTACTCGTTAATCCGTCCCATTTTATTTTGTCTGGATCCCGAAACAGCTCATGATCTAAGCCTGTCAGCATTGCATTACCTGCCTTCATGTCTGTTTAGCAAGGTACGAGGCCAGGCTGTTAATGCCATGGGACTTGAATTCCCTCATCCGGTGGGATTGGCGGCTGGTCTTGATAAAAATGGAGATCATCTTGATGCATTGAGCAAACTTGGGTTTTCGTTCATTGAATTAGGTACGGTAACACCACGCCCACAAATGGGTAATCCCAAGCCGCGTTTGTTTCGTTTGCCAAAGGCGCAGGCCATCATTAATCGCATGGGTTTTAATAATCACGGTGTTGATGCACTGTTAGTTAATATTAATAAAGCAAGGTATCGGGGTATTTTAGGGATCAATATTGGTAAAAATAAAGATACTCCGCTCAACCAATCTGTAGACGATTATTTATATTGTTTACGCAAGGTATATTCGCGCGCTTCATACGTAACTATTAATGTTTCATCACCCAACACACCTGATTTGCGTCAATTGCAACATGGTGAATATTTCCGTGATTTAATCAATCAGCTGCGTGAGGAACAATTGGTATTGGCCGACACATACCAACACTACGTCCCGCTGGTTGTTAAACTGTCACCAGATGAAGATGATGAAACGTTAAAAAAAATGGCGGATGTAGTGGTGTCGCACGGAATTGATGGCATTATTGCAACCAATACGACCAGCGCTCGCGACGCAGTGCATACGTTACGCCATGGACAGGAACAGGGTGGATTAAGTGGGCAGCCTCTAATCGAGCGATCTACACAGTGTTTGCGTGTGTTAAAGCAAGTGGTAGGGCATGACGTAACATTGATTGGCACAGGCGGCATAGCGAGCCCTGATGTTGCTCGTGAAAAAATGGCAGCGGGTGCAGATTTATTGCAAGTGTATACAGGTTTGATTTATCAAGGTCCTGGTTTGGTGAAAAGATTGGTAGAGGGGATCTCCTAAAACTTATCCGCACAGGCACTGTCCCAGTATCGTTTAAAATCATCAGGGATGTCCGATTCTAACAGTTGGCCCGGTTTTAGATAGTCGTAAATCTCGCTAAACGGTTTTGCGACATTATCGCTAATGCGTCTCATAATATAGTCAGGATTTAAATCACTGGGATTGTCCAGCCCCATTGCGCCGACTATTTCTAAAAAGCTTTTCACGGTGTTTGTATGATAGTTGGCAGCGAGGTGTTGCTTCTCATCAACCACCAGTCCTCGCTGCAAGCGAATATTTTGTGTGGCCACACCGGTAGGGCATGTATTGGAATTACATTGTTTGGCTTGTATGCAGCCGACAGACATCATCATGGCTCGCCCGGCATTACACAGGTCAGCACCCATCGCGATTCGTAACACCATGTCAAAACCCGTGGCAATCTTACCACTACAAATAATACGAATTTTATCGCGAATATTAATACCGACCAAAGCATTATGCACAAACGTTAACCCGGCATCCAATGGCTCACCGACATTATTAGTGAATTCCACAGGCGCCGCTCCAGTTCCGCCTTCAGCACCATCAACCGTAATAAAATCAGGCAGGATATTGGTTTCAAGCATCGCTTTGCAGATGCCTAAAAATTCATTTTTTCGCCCGATACACAGTTTGAATCCAATTGGTTTCCCACCGCTTGCCTCACGCAGTTGATTGATAAATTGTAACAAACCCTTGGGTGAGTTGAATGCTGAGTGGGCCGGTGGTGATAACACATCATGTCCCATGGGTACGTGACGCATGAGAGATATTTCTTCTGTTACTTTTGCTGCGGGTAAAATACCGCCATGTGATGGTTTGGCACCTTGCGATAATTTAATTTCAATCATCTTCACTTCATCTCGAGCAGCGATAAGTTTAAACGCGTCTTCATCAAATAAACCTTGTTCAGTTCGACAGCCAAAATAAGCCGTACCGAGTTGAAAAATCAGGTCACCGCCTTGTAAATGGTATGGACTTAAGCCACCTTCACCGGTATTTTGTGCAAACCCACCTGATTTAGCTCCTTTATTTAATGCCATAATCGCATTGGCGGATAAAGACCCAAAACTCATGGCTGAAATATTAAGTCTTGATGCGTTGTAAGGTTTTTTACAGTCAGGCCCTCCTACTATTAGCCGTTGCTCAACCTCATCAACACGTTTAGGTGCTAGGGAGTGGAGCACCCATGTATAGCCGATTTGTAAAATATCGCGCTCAGTGCCAAAAGGTACGGTATCACGGATGTTTTTGGCTCGCTCATAAACAAGCGAGCGTATTTCACGATTGAAGGGAAGTTCTTCTTCATCATTGGCAATAAAATACTGTTGAATTTCTGGACGAAAAAACTCCAGAATATAGCGCAGATGCCCAATTACCGGAAAATTACGCAAAATAGCATGTTTTTTTTGTAGTAAATCATACAAGCCAACTATGATGATGATAGCGAGTATGAGCAGAAACCACAGGGAGTGGCCTAGCATGACCAGTGTTAAAAACAGGGTTAAAATTATGAGACCGAAGCCTAGATACCATTTTCGACGCATGTGCATGTCCTTTTAAATGAAATCTGACCGTTCTCCGAGCGTCAATATCACCCTACGAGCAGTTGCAACGGTACTACAAAAAAGAAAGGCAGTATTGTTGACGGATAACTATCATGGCATCGTCCTCTAAAAAAGACAATGATATTAGTGACATTCAAGTAAAAATGGTGTGTGATTAACAATCACATGGTGTAGCGAAAAGTTCAATGTTTGACGCAAATTCCCTAACAGACTACGATTGGGCCAACTTTGGATGGTAGTTAAGTGAGAAATAATTATGAGTCTGAAAGATTTTATGTTGAACGTGAAATCTGAATTAATTTTTATGGACGAATCTAAACAGGAAATGGTGAAGGAATACTCGCCTGTTCTGACCAATTTAAGCTTTTTTCGTGTCATTGATAAGCCGGGGTTTTTGACGCCATGGTGGGAAGAAACAAGCGACGATGTCACTATGGGCCCTCTCCAGGCTGGACGAGAGTTGGCGATTAAAGCGGGTACAAATCTTTTGTTGGTGGGAAGTAATATTCTAGGTGTTTTTACAATACCTTTTGTGGATGGAGAAAGGTATGAACATGCCAAAGCAGAGCGGTGGCTGGCTGCATTGTCGGGGATTTTGTACTATTCAGCCTCGTTTGTGGTAGAACTTGTTTTGAGTCTTGTGGCGATAGTTATGCGTACGTTGGCTTCAGCAGCATTGAGTGTAGAGGCAGTTTTCGAAGCCCTTGGTTGCTAGTTTTGTAAAGCATAGCGCCTTCGATTACGCGCTAAAAGCATCAGTTATTTTTTCTAGCCCCCTAAGCATTTTTTTCGCAGCTCTGCAATATCAGCCATTCCCAGTTTAATAACCAAGCGGATAGCCGCTAAATCCAGCCGGGCCGCGGCGGGAGGCGCGCCCCACGGTCCGCCTGCTGCTCCCCCTACGGCTGATGGTCTTCGCGCGCCGGCTTTAAATAAAGCATAATCAAAACCAAGACCAACTCCAGGGGAGGATATGATAGACTCATCCTCGTGGGTCACAACATTCCAAAATTGAGTATCCCGTACAAAAGGCGTATCTTTAAAATTGGGTAGTGGAATAAATGGGCGATTTTCACAAAGCCGTTCAAGTAACCACATCGGAGCATGGCGTTGTGTAACACCAATTTTATGAATCCAAAATTCATCACTTTCAGCGTCAGAACAATGTTCTTTAGAGCGTCTTATGTAGGTACGGTAGGCGTTTATCAAGTCAAACTCAACCTGAGTATCGCGATAACGGACTCCATCTTTCTCATATTGGATCCCTGTGCGCTCAAGACTATGCTGCATCGTGTTTGCAATCAAAAGATGTTCGTCGTCAGTGGAGCGCCTGCTTGAATTATTCTCCATGGCATTCAATGATACTCTTAATTCGTTTAGTCTGGACTCATCCTCTTTAGACTCAGCGACAGGATGGATTAATTCAACTACAACCAAATGTTTTTCTAAGTTTCGAATCACATGGTAAATATTATTATTGTAAAAAATAATTCCATCTCTGTTTTTGAGTAGAGGATAAGTTACCGATATAACCTGCCCATTGCGTTCAATCTCACTTCTATCGATATACTGGGTCAGCTCATCAAAAGACAATAAAGTAGGGTCTCGGTCTATTTTGACTAAATCAGCGCCGCCGCCGTTCATTTCAGCATCTTGCTCCAACAGTTTATGGCTTGAATCCATATCCGTCGGTATCCATTGGATTATCTTTTCCAGCATGTCTGCATCACAAAGAAATAGTATGAGTTGATAAGGAGAAACATTAAAAAAGGTTAATCCGTCGTTATTAGTCACTTGGCCTTTTTTGAAGAACAAGTCGGGATTTTTCTGCAATAAAAGCTCTACCTTGAGCGGGTCAGCCTTCATAATCAAGGTTAGTAACTCATGAACGGCTGTTGCTTCGTTCAACACAGATTGGCACATGGCAAGATTGGCAGGATTATTGGTCGCAAGCTCTTCAATTTTTTTTAAGGGCATTTCAGATGATGTGATAATACATTCAACGTGTTGTAGGGAAGGATCGTCGCTTAATCTTGCGATATAATCATTTTTGTCATCAGGCATGATAGTCTCTTTATTATTTATTTTAATTATAGACCCTAGCTCGGCATATGTCCGCTTAGCAAAAGATACCCTGGGATCCAAGCCGTAAAAATACCTTCGAAAATAGCAAGGTATGCAACGGGGCGTGTGAGAACAGTCTTGCCTTGGGCTCCCAGCAAAAAAAATCCAAACCACAAAACAGCCCAGCAACCCCAGCTCACCGCCAGCCAAAAATCCCGGAGATTGTGTGCTGAAACGAATGTATCATAGGTAACCGCGGCCGCAGTAATCGCCACAAATAAACTAAACCACCCTAATCCCCGGCCGTCCTGAAGAGTGATATTATTATAGGCTATCCAAAGATAGGTGAATGCAAATAACAAACCGTAACCAGCAGACTGAACGTCTGTTGTTCCTGCGAATATATTGTATAGCGCAACAGTAACAGCCAATAATCCTGTGAAAATATTCATAATAGTGGATTCTTTGCTGCTGATATGTCCTAGCATCGATAAGCCATTGATTAATAAAACACAGCCTACATAGAGTAAAACCAGACCAAGCATTATTTTCTCCTTTTATTCTGGCGCGATCCTTAGGGCTCTCTTAATAGTAATATATACCAATCACTAAAAAAGTCATATGTGTTTCATTCTGCGAATTTGAAATTCCAGATATGGTCTATACTCTAAAACTGGGAGATAAAAAGTTGCAAGTAGTGCCAATCAATAAATAATACTTAGGGAGCACTGCATTGAAAGTAAAATGGCATCATATGCCGCAACGAATATTGAGTTTGATCTTGTTTATATTCGTCATTACAGCACCTGGAATAGCTGCGTCATCAACCAATATGGCTTTTAACCAATTGGCAGATGAGTTCTTTGATAGCTATCTTTTTCCATATAACCCACCTATTGCTACACAACTAGGTGTGCATACCTATGATGATCGACTTAAAGATTATTCTAAGGCAGGCATCAATAAAAACATTCAGTTACTCAAGCAATTTGAAATGCGTGTTAAAGCGATTAACCCATTACTACTCGATGAACAACAGCAAGGTGATCGTGAGTTAATATTGAATTATTGTCACAGTGAGTTGCTCACAATGGAAACGATACGACCATGGGAAAAAAACCCCGCTTACTATTCAAGCGGTATTGCGCGCAGTGCACATGTTCTTATGAAGCGTAAATTTGCTCCAGTAAATAATCGATTGCGGGTGTTTATCGAGAGAGAAAAGTTAATGCCTGCTGTTTTGGAAGAAGCACGTCGAAATCTTAAAAATCCACCACAAATTTATACGGAAATTGCACTTGAACAATTGCCCGATCTCATTCGGTTTTTCCAGGATGAAGTGCCTGCAACATTCATCGAGGCAGATGATGCTGATCTAAAAAAGGCTTTTAATGACAGTAATGCCAACATATTAATAGCATTACGTAATTATCAAACATGGTTACAGAAAACGCTACTACCTCGTTCACAGGGTGATTTTCGAATAGGCGCTGATGTATTCAGAAAAAAGTTACAATATGATGAAATGGTAGATACACCATTGGATCAACTACTTGTAATCGGGTATAGCGATTTACGCAAGAATCAGCAAGCATATAACCGTATTAGCATGGAGATTGGAAGCAGCGACGTGGCCAACCACCCCTTGTCCGATGAGTTACTGACTGTTTTTTCTAATTCATTTGATGGTTTGATAAAATTTATTGAAAGTAAAAAAATTATTACTATTCCGTCAACTGTACGACCGATTATGCAAGAAACACCGCCATTTATTCGTGCGACGTCCTCTGCATCGATGGACACACCCGGTCCATTCGAAAATAAAACAAAAGAGGCTTATGTCAATGTTACGTTGCCGAAAGCAAATGGGAATAAAGAAAAAACAACGAAATACATGCGAGGTATTAGTTATCCATCTATTACTATCACGTCTATACATGAGGCCTATCCCGGTCATTATATCCAATTTTTGTGGATGCATAACCTTCATGATCGTGTACGTCAAATACTGGGTGCTAAAACAAATAGTGAAGGCTGGGCACATTATTGTGAGCAAATGATGCTTGACGAAGGGTATGGGGAATCAGATGATATTCGTGATGCAAAAATTTTACGACTAGGGCAGTTAAGAAAGGCATTGTTACGAGATGCACGGTTTATCGTTGGAATAAAAATGCACACAAGTAATATGTCCTTAGATGACGCGATCGATTTTTTTGTAAAAGAGGGGTATCAATCTCGAGCCACAAGCAAGAGAGAGGTTAAACGCGGTACCTCTGATCCAACCTACCTATATTATACTTTAGGCAAGTTACAAATTTTAAAGCTACGTGCTGAAGTACAAGAGAAAGAAGGTAATGCATTTAATCTTCAACGATTTCATGATGATTTCATGCGTCAAGGTAGGCCACCCATTAAAATTGTGCGTCGTGCGCTCTTGGGAGTTTGACGTAGCCCGCAATGGTTGCAGGCTACGATACTACAGAGAACCTAACCATTTTCCGGTCGTTTTGGGTTGAATATGTTAAATAGGAAGCTTGGAACAAAAGCTCTACTACGATTTTTATTTAGTTTTGCACGAGCGACTTCAGCGGCGGTTGCTTGTGATCCACAATACGTTTCTTTAAGGAACATGGATAGAACGGTACCGACTACAATGCCAAATGGAATAATACTTAAAGCAAATGTGTAATCGTCGGTTGTATAAACATGCAAGCCATTGATAAGTGAGCTCGTGGTATGAAGATCAAGTAACTTACCCACTATAGGAGGGAAGATCATACCGCCGAGCATGATGAACATATTCGTTACGGCAACAGACGTTCCAGCCAGTTGTGTCTCGTTATTTTCTTTGCCTAAGGCAAAGCAAAGAGGATGTGCTCCACAGCAGATTCCTACAATGAAGGCAATCAATGAGAGCTGGTTTAAGGTCAGGTCAGGATAATAAAAAATAACATAGAGTAGTAAAGCCGTAATACCACTAGTGATTATCAACGGGAGGCGACGACGCTTGATTTTATCAGAAATGATCCCGATAACAGGTCCACCAATAATCCATCCAAGAAAGGTAAGCGCCGAGACGTTTGCTGCTTGTTGTGCAGTCATCTGATGTGCGTCCTTAAAATAAGATATGCCATAGACATCTAAAAATACGATGGACGGAAGATAAAGTACGCAGCCTATAGTGCCAATTAACCACATCTGTGGATTAGTAAACATCACACGTAATGCACTGAAAAGTTGTTTCATGCTTAATGGCGCATGTATTGTACGCATGGAATTAACACCCTGTTTTGGGCGATTTTTCAGTGTGAGTAAAATCAAAAGGCTGAGCATGATACCAATTATCAAAACGGTTTGAAGAATGGATTTATAACCAACGACCTCAACTACTTTGGCGAGATATTTTTGTGAAAGCGCGCCACTGCTCATGCCGATGGCTGTTGTTAATCCTGCAACAGCAGCAAACCGAGAGGCAGGTAACCATATTGAAGCCAGTTTTAATACGCCGATATAAGCAAATGCAGTTCCCAACCCAATCAGAAAACGGCCTGCACACGCCAATCCAAAACTGTCAGCAGAAATAAAAGTGGCTAAGCCTATCACGGCGATAAGGCACGCGAAGAATAAAACAAATCGTGGTCCAAATTTATCGTAAATCATGCCAGCAGGTATCTGCATGGGAGTGTAAGCAAAGTAATAAAAAGAAATAAGAGTCCCAAACTGCGTGGCGGAAATATGGAGAGATTGTATTAAATCACTTTGCATAACACTGGGGGAGCTGCGGAGGAAATAGTTGAAACAGTAAAATAACATGCCAGTAAGACAGATTATCCAAGGTTGAAGTATATAAGTAAAAAAATTAGTGCGGGTTTGGTTATGTGTGGTCATGCCGGGTTCCCCTTCATTCATTATAGCTATAGCACGCATTATTGCATTTCAGGCACTGAATAATCAATTTTTTAATGGACATGCAAATGGCGTACGGGCTATTTCTGTTAGCTGACAGCGAATCCAGCGGCATTTTCCCTTTCCAATGCAAGTTCAGACAGTTCGGTCTCCGTTGCCATGTCCTGTAATTTTTTTATGAGTAATTTTGTTTTGGGATGACTAGCTACACAATTTAGTGTTTGATTCTTGTCGTTAACTATACGGGTTTCGAGAGAGCAGTCTTTAACCAAATAAAGTATCATTATATTTCTATTAAATTCTGCTGCTTTAAATAATGCATAATACAAATTATGCTGGGCCTCCAATAATCTGGGTATGGCCTGTTGTTTAACGGGTAAAAGTTTTTGGTGAAAATCCAGAATATTATTCTTTATAATACAGGCAACTAGCTCTTGACCCATATTATTAATCTCAGTGAAGGATGTTTTTCGAAATAATACAGTAGACATTTGAGAGGCTTTGCTTGTACAAAAAAATCTATACATATATGACTTCCAGTTAAGGGGGCTAGACAAAATAATAAAGTTCCATGCATAACCGAACATTTTTCGTTCAATCTGCACTCAAATATGACCGTTCTCCGAGCGTCAATATCACCCTATGAGTGAGTAGTTAATAAATGTGTGTGTATATTATAATGTTGATCCGACGTTGTAAAACATATAAATTGCTTCATTTTTTAAAGGAATTATTGTCATGCTGGAATACAATTTTGAATTTGGTGTAGGAAGCTCTGCTTTTCAACAAGGGGCACTGGGCGAGTTTGGAGAGAGCAATTGGACACTTGATGCTACAAATGGAAAGGTTCCTTCAACAACCATCAGGGACTCATATTGGGATACTAA
>JABDAB010000014.1 GCA_013289415.1 Gammaproteobacteria bacterium | reverse complement strand
CTGCGTCACTGAGGGATTCATCCACAGCAGAGTAAGGGGGTATAGAGTAGAGCCGCGTCCTTCTTGAGTTGTTCGCGACCCCCTCGTTAGAACCCATCGTGCGCTACTAACGCAATGGGCTCAGGATAAACACATTCACAGCCACTCATGACTTAGAAAAGCTTGTGACAAATTTTCGCTTTGGGAAACTTAATCAACGTTTCGGAGCTCAATCACTTCAGCTTACGCTTACAGCCTGCTGGGTTGATTGTCTGGTCAGGTTTATTCAGGAGTGTATTGTACTCCCAATGCCAATACATAGTTATTGTTACACAGACTAGCCGCGTTATTTATGAATTCTATGCCAGTTCTGTGATTATTAATTTCAATATCCGCTTTGCCATTTGTAAATTGATTAAAGGCCGCCTCAAAAAATACTTTTGTGTACTGGCTAACATAATAACCTGCTGCAAGGGTTACTGAAGAGAAACTCGAATTATCCCCACTATCGGTGAACGTGAGGCCTCGTGCATAATGTTCATCAACATCATTTGCCTGAACCCAGGGACTAAACTTAAGTGTCCCATTTAATTCAAAATTATTCATGAGGTATTTCCCAGTCAGTCCAAGGTAGACTGTCTCAAAGGTCTGTTGATAACTAATCATGGGCTCATTGTTTGGAAAGCATCCAGTATAAAAACCATTATAATATTGGTAACAGCCGCCTTTTGCCAAAAAATCAAAAAAGTTTTGTTCATAACCCGCAGTTGCGCCAAATTTATAATTTTGATTTTGTAGAAACCATCCTCGCAAGTTAAGATCAATAGTATTCGCATAATTTAGATCAGTATCTGGATGATGGGACCAATCTGTCCAAGTTGACTGAGCAGGATTCATCCAATCATAATCATCCATTAATGCATTACTACTTCCCATGGTGCTCCAACCATTGGCATTCGCTGTGAGCCAAGGAAGAAGGTCAAAGTTGATCTCACCTTTTATGATTGCCGCACCGTTGATTTTCCAGTTTAACTGACTCAGTTTTGTTCCATTCTCATTGTAAACATACTCATTCGATTCTCCTCCCAAATAACCTGCTGCAGCACTTATCGATAATTTATCCATTCGGTAATTGTTTTTTTCGATAATCGGTTGCTGAGAAGAAAAGCTGTTGATTGGGCCTAGCATAAGAATGCATGGGATAATCTGTATTATTTTTATTCTCATGAAGCATCCTTAGGATTAAATTTTAGGCGCGCAAATTTATCTCAATCCTATGTAAAAAGCAAGCACATCGTGCTTTATGTTGATGTTTACTCTGTGATATGGACATGATAATTCTCCTGCTGATTGATAATTGATAACAGCAGGGACTTCATCAGGAAAGAATTAACAGATCACACCGGCCTCACCGGAAACTCACGTTACACACAACCCCTTAAAGAAGTTATCCGTTCCTTTTTAGTGACTAGCCGCCACGGACGGTGGCTGGTCGCACATGTATTGTTCGAATAAAATATACTTTGAAACAAATGAACAAAACTAAGACATAAAATGTTTTTTGTGATATAATTTTAGGCTTTAAAATCCTAATGGTATATTTTATGCACTCCATTTTATCTAACCAAAAAGAAAACGACGTTTCATCAGAAACACCTTCTGTGCTTAATACAGAAACACCTATTCTGTTGGTTCCTCAACAAACCGAATTGGATGCTGCTGCCTCTGATGCGTTAAAGGACTATGACTATCAAACTGGCACGACAGAAGAGGGTCGTTTTTTAAGCGCTAGTCGACGAAAAAGGCATCGCGAATATCAAGAAGACTTTTTAGTATTTTCTATAATGGGTATTGAAACGTTCGCCCAACTTTCAGAGACACTACAACGGAAAACCCTGGAAATCACGTTTGAAAAATTACAAGAGCGATGTGGACAAAATGACGATGTCGGCTCAACGGGTTGTTTTGCTATTGCTTGGCGTGAGGGAAATCTAGTCAAAATCCGAGGTGTAAATCTCGGCGATAGTATGGCAGCATACTATATATTCGATTCAGATAAAAATATCATCGAGAGTAAACCGCTTCATGTTTTACACAATTTTGAAATAAATCAAGACGAAGTCATCCGAGTAGAAAGTGAAGGTGGATGTGTCCGTCATGACCGATTAAATTATGAGCTGGCATTGTCTCGCTCTTTTGGGGATAATCGATTCGCAGCGTGTGGTCTCTCTCATGAACCGACGTTTTTTTCAGCCGATGTAACGTTACAAGAAGGCTTCGAAATAGTCATTCAAGTGTCATCCGATGGCATCACAAATAACCTCCAAAACATAGGGAAAGTGATTACTCACTGTCCAGATCTGGCGGCTATCTCCACCATGATGGTTGCTGAGAGTGAGGGTCTGCTTGTGGGCATGGATAATGCCTCAGTCGTCATGATGACACCCGGTTTTTCTGCGGCGGCTTTTGACGGACATGCGGGGTCTCAAGTTTCACAAGCCTTAGCAGAAGCATTGAATCCGACTTTGCTCGAGACAATCGGCGAAATAGTATCCAATCGGTGCGAATCCATCGTTGCGGCGTATGATCAACGATGTGCGAAAAGAGCAGATGACCTAACTCTTCGAAAAGAAAATAGTATTAAGAATATAGCGCGTTTAAATGATATCGTAACGAATTTTGGAAAAACTCCGTTTATAATGGAGGTTTCGCATCCACTCATTTCTGCCTTAGATGTCAGTTTGGCAATGAGATTTCTTACTGATAAAAAGTGCATGGCATTCCCCAACCCCTTAGAAGACTATAATACCAATCTGATATGGACCATTGCACAACAGATTGCATATCATACCGTTACATTGACAGTAGGCGCTGGATATGCTGTCTCTACGTCAGATGAAGCTTATCTCATAGACCTATTAGACGCGTTAAAAACAACGTATGTTTGTCTTCAGCAGAATGCTTCCTTGAATAAAGCCTTTTTTGAACAATGCATCACGTCCAATGATTTCCCCGAGGGCGTAACGGTGGAACATTATTCTCTGAATCAGACCAGGCACATGGCGGGTATCAGGTTGACGCTGCCTAATAGTGAATCCGTAAAAAAGATAGCACTGGATATCAAAAACACGCTTTCAACACAATCGAAGAGCAATGTCTCTTGTGAGGTGGCGAGTTACAAACTTTTTCAAACAATTGATATGGCAATTGAGCCGACGCATACCTTTTCTGAAGACGATGGTGTTTTTGTCAACCGGGCATTAGGGAAGTTAGTATCAGCCGTCATGACACATAAGTGTGATACGATCTGGAAAAAAAATGTGGATAGAAATAAAACCTGTTTTGATCAATGTATTATCGAGAGCAAGATCTTTCTCAGCGAAGAAATTATGTTTGAAAATACACAATCAACCGTAAATGCCGATCAGACTGTCAGCATAAGATTGAAACTGCCTAAGCATGATTTCTTTAAGAAGGCTTCGGATGTATGCGAATCTCTTTTAACTCAAAATGACTCCAGTTTGTCTTGTATGCTAATGAAATCTTCGACCCATTATTTCATTGATATAGCAATTGATAAGCACCATGCGTTCTCTTCAAACGACAAAAAACGTTTCAGCGATGCCGTAGAAGCCTTAGCTCAGCTCCCGATCACGTATCAATTGGAAGCGGTATATCAAGAGAATGCGTTGATAAACCACTCTCGTTTCAATCAATGCATAGCCGCGTTAAAGGATTTTCCCGAAGCAATCATCATTGACAAGGAACCCATGGGTACTGATCTAGCAGTCCGTTTGACCCTACCTATTAGCTTAAGAAAAAGCATCATAGACGGGGCACTAGGACCCATTTTCAAAAAAACAAATATATCATGCAGTACCGTTGCGCATGACTCTCATTTTTTCGTTGAGCTAACCATGGCACCGAGCTGTGTTTTCTCTGAGGCGGATCAAGCGTGCTTAGGCGCGATATTCGAGAGATTAAAAGCAATTTTAACATCACATCAACCCTTGCAACCATCAGTCAAAGAAGCATCGATTTCACAACAGCAGACAACACCCGTATCGACGCCTCAACCACCCATCCCACAACGGACCGAGTATTCGCGTCTTCGTTATTTTTCCACTCATCTACATGATGACGAAGGCTTTTCGGATACGTACAAAAGACTGGCAGCACCCTAGGGTCATGTGCGCAAGGTAAAGGGGTGACCCCTTAATTTAAAAATTTAGGATATAATAGCCTCTACTTTGGAGGTTACTATGGCAAAGAACAAAAAGTGGTCATCGACAGCTAAGTTTGAAATTGCACTGTAAGCGATCAAATAGGAATGAGCCTGTTATCCGTGATATTTCTTAGAATGGCACAACTTGCAAAATAATATCGCGTCATATTTTATGATTAACACTATCATTTTATACCTTCCTTTATTAATTCTTTCAATGAATCACTGAGTCTTCCTGGCTGAAATGAGATAATTCTTTCTTTACCACATGCGACCATCAACCGATATTGAGATAATATTCCATAAACAATCCATAATATCTGTGCCGTCTCAAAAGCATCTACTAATAAATGTTTTTTAGATTCAGTATTCATATAATTTTTAAAGCAAGCGTCTTTAATTCTAAGATACATATCATCATCATCTGTTAGTGCATGATGTTTTTTTATTTGTTGCAAACAGTTCAGCAGTGAAAAGAATGGATGCGAAATCGATATTTCACCCAAATCAATGATCGTGATATTTTGCGATGTACTGTCTATAAGTGTATTGTTGTCATTAAAATCAGGCTGAACAATTGTTTGTTTTATAGAATGGCCAGATAATTTTTGACATAAATTAGAAATCTTTGGAAGCAGCGTCTCTAATTTACTAATTTCCATTTTTGATAACCCATCTGCTATCAGCAAATCTTTTTGTGAAATCACCTCCTTGAATAAATCAGGAAATTTATTCAATCGCCAATCAGGAACGCCAATATCAAGAAAAATATCCACACGATCTGCAACCGCTAACTGAAGTGATGTAAATTGATCAATTGCTTTACAAAACAATGCTTCATCGAATTTTTGTTTTAGAATTTCTCGCAATGGTCTACCTGAATCTTTCATTAAAAAACAATTTAATCCAGCATTGTGTGCAATGATTGTTGGAACAGAGGCACGAAATTGTTCATGCAAAATTTGGATAATTGTTGCCTCCAATGCAATCAATTCTGGCGTGTGTTTCAAATAAATATAACCATCAGATGTTGCAAAGCGGACCACATAAGACCAAGGTGTGATTTGCACATTTTCTGGCTGGTTGCTTTTAATCGTATACCCGTGAGATGAAAGGTATTTGCAACCCCATTGGATAATGTCTTTATTCAGATTGCCATTTTCTGCACTCATACACTGCCTCCATATATAATCAACTTACCCAAAAGCACCTACTGCTAATTTTAACAAGGTAGCCAAGTCATTTTTTCAGGATCAGTATATTTAATATATACATGCTAAATCACCCTATTCAATAGGGTGGTTGGAATACATTGAAATATGCTAAAATCCAAAACGACTTCATTCGACAATCGGTTACAAAACGACTGAATCCTTTGAAGTTAAAATGGTCGCTTATTATAACAGAAATGTAAATGTAAGGAGTGGGAAACAGGCGTGTTTGTGATTTTGATTGATGGTGCATCTGCTTCTGGGAAAACAACCTTATCTGACATACTTAAATCACATATTGTTGAGTCTTTAAATCGTACATGTGAAGTATTACGTATGGATGATTATTTTAAAGAAGCACCAGAAGGCTGTGATCCTGCCAATTATAAAGCAACGACCAATTTTGCAAGCCTGGAAAGGCGTGATTTGGAACTATTAGCAAATCAAATATTGATGTTAAATGATGGAAATGCCATTTCACAACCAGAGTACAGTTTTGTAACTTGCAAGCGGTCAATGACCAATACACTTGATGCGCCCGAATTTTTGATTGTAGAGGGAACGTTCGTATTACACTTCGCGAACGTCATGCCAAATTTTAAAGATGTGTTTAGTACTCAATTATCACATATGAGTATATTTGTTAGTCAATCAGATTATGAAGAAACGTTAAAAAGACGCATAACTCGGAATGTCGCTGAGCGTGGTCAATCAGAGGAGGTAGTTCGAAGATTAGAGGAGAAATATCTACGTCCTGCATTTCTCAATGTAATGCTACCCAGTGCTCAAACAGCGGATAAGCAAATAATTAATGATAATCGCCAAGATCTGAAATATTCAATTGATGCAATTATGGAGGTCTTAAGCGATAAATCAGGTGTTCAACAGAGGCATGGAATGACTGCTTGAAAATATTTTCTGGCCACTCTCGAATGGTTTCTTATATGACTCCTTGTTTGCTGCCTTGTTGTGTTGTAAGGTTGTATTTTTTTCGAATTAGCAGACCCTAAATTGAAAATATCTCGAGCAACCCTTTTTTTTATAATTTTATTCGGAAGTTTTCATGTCCATAGCATCACCATTTATGGTCATCGAGGTGCACGTGGCCTTGCTCCGGAAAATACATTGCCTGCATACAAAGTTGCTTTGATGCAAGGTGTTGATTATGTTGATTTGGATGTGGCGATGACAAAAGACGGCGTCGTGGTTGTACAACATGACCTGACATTAAATCCAGACTTAACACGAGATTCAACAGGAAACTGGATAAAAAATGATGAATTAGTCGTAAAAAACTTAACACTGAAACAGTTACAGACCTATGATGTTGGTAAAATAAAACCGAAAACAGACTATGCAGCTTTATTTCCAGCACAAATACCAGTGAATCACACACGCATTCCCACGTTAAGGCAAGTGATTCATTATGTGAAATCAATAGCTGGTGACAGCGTTGGTTTTCAAATTGAAATTAAAACTGATCCGACGCAACCTAATCTCAGTGTTACTCCACAAAAAATAGTACTCGCTCTTGAAAAAATAATTAAAGAAGAAGGAATAGTAAATCGCACAAAAATACAGGCTTTTGATTGGCGATGCCTTTTACTGCTACAAAAAATAAATCCAAAAATTAAAACGGCTTATATTACTGATATCAATCTGGAAAAGACAATGCTAAATACAGATCCGTCTATTGCCGGACAATGGAGTGCAGGAAAATTATTAAAAGATTATCATTCATCCATTCCCGAGATGATAAACACCTTGGGTGGAAAATCCTGGGATGCCCAAGACATTCAAATGACGTCAGAAAAAGTTAAAGAAGCACATCGATTGGGATTAAAAATAGATGTATGGTCCTCACCTAGTTACTCTGGGAAGGATGTGGATGTGGTATTGATAAAAAAACTAATAGCCATGCACGTAGATGGGATTATTACCGATAGGCCTGACATCGTTAAAAACCTTATGGTTCATCAATAGATTTGACCCAAACCATTCGTTTTATTGGACAAAAAATCGATCTAATACGGGCCCGAGTCCGATCAATCTGCTTTTTGTGCCATTGTGAACTGATAAACGGCATAAAACCCAATCATTTATAAACCAAGTCTCGGACTTTGACCCACATCAAGAGCTAAATCTATAGCCTTGATATCTGCGCATCTCGCATCGAACAATGCGGAAAAAGCCGCCGAATCAACCAACGCATAGTGAGCCATTGCCGGCAGCCCTATCCGGCGACCCTTCACAGCCATAGCCCTTCGCCCCGCTCCCCTAACTAAAACAAAATCAACCCCAAGCCCCGATGAAGGAGGGATGAAATATTCAAACTCACTGGACTTACAGATATAAATGGTATTACACCGAGCCAACAATTCTCGAGCTAACAATGTTCTGTTTGCCGCCTCCATGTCTTCATCAAACTTAGGCGTTGGATGAAATGGCCGGTCTTTCCTTGTGAGTTCATAGAGAGCATGCGCCGGAAGTTCTGACTGCAATAATCCAATGACTTTACACCAATAGGCATCTAACTCGTCCCACTGCTTCGGCGTTTTGCACGCATTTAAACGGACATCAGAGTATGCATACGCATGATTTAATGATTTAAACGCTTCGGTACACTGATGCTCGCAAAACTGATGGGGCTTAATGCCGAATGATGACATCAATGATTTGATTTCATTCAAATCCACCCTGTTTAAGATGTTATTTGGTTTATCATAACTCTTCAATAACGCTATTATTTTGGGGTTTTTCTTCTCATCCTCAGTATCTATTTGTTTTGTCTGGTATTGATTATTCGTATCACAATAACCTATTTCAATGTGATTTCCTTCTCGAATAAACAAATACTCTTTCCGTGCAATGACACTAATTTTTTCGTCTTCTGTTGGCTTTGTTAATATTATCTTCGCACGACACAACTCATACCTGAGCCCTTTCTCCAGCCGAGCCTTTTCCTGTTCACGCAATGCATCTCTTATTGCATCACCTTCATTGCCTTTGCGAACATATTTCATCAGCATGGTTGACATGTGTGCATCTAAATTCCACTGCGAACATTGAATAGCCGTCACGTTATCAAAACGACGTCCTGAGGCGTCAATTGCAACCCCGCTTTCCATAAGCAATGTGCGGTCTTGTTGTAATATGACTTCGGCTTCATCTTTCAAACCTTGCGCCACTAGACGCAAAAATCGGGTGACTACGATACGTCGACACAGTTCGTATTTAAATGCATCCGATTGTTTTGTAATCAATTCATCGTGTTTGACTCGAAACGCTTGGGCTTTGACTTCCTCGCCCAGCTCAATATATTGCAATATTTTCGCTTTAATTATTGCCGGCTTATTTCTATCAACATGCGGCTGAAACAATCCATATATACGTTGAGTGTTTCCATATTTCTCAACGCATGTGGCTAAATTCACATTTACAATCTCAGCGATAGTCAAAAAATCCAACGTATTCATCAATTGAAATTGACTAAAAGAACCTAGCAATTGTCTATCAATCGGGGGGAGCAATTGTCTATCAATCGGAGGGAGGCGGGGAACCTGCTTTAAAAAGGGGATCCCATGATATAGACTGAAAAAAAATGACTCCGTCAAATTACTTTCTTTGTTGTTAGTATCATCTGACTTCGATTTTTTTTTCACGATGAATAGCCCTGTTTTGTAAGATCAAGTCACTGCTGCATAATCACTTTTTTATACTCGCCATCCATCTGTAACTTTAGGATGTTGAGGGCGTCAGTTACGCTACGCGCCCTGCATGATTTGATCTGAAGTATAGCATGATGATATATTATTGGTCAACGAGAGATCATCATGCATAAAGTAGGGGCTGTTGACATTTGCCTTGCTTTTGAAAAAATAGTGAACTTTTGCTGTATTTTCCTCAGGCTATTTGATAACACCACAGGCCCATCGCGCTCCACCCCCACCCAAAGTAGGTGTGTCTGTGTAGTTATCGCCACCGGCATGTACCATCAGGGTCAAATTTTTCAGGTTGTCTGTTGTTAAGCGAGGCGCTAAAGTTGGCGTGCGTGCTTGTCCATCCGTATCCACATAAAGAACCGGTAAATCACCCAGATGGCCATTTCCATAAGGTCCTTGGTGGGTATTGGTATTTTGCGGATCAAAGTGTCCTCCAGCAGCCATACCCTTATCACTGCAATCCGAATTTTTATGTAAATGAAAGCCATGTAAGCCACTGGGTACAGCCATTAAATTAGGAGTGATTAACAGTCCAAACGGTGTATCACGAAACTCAACTTGTCCCAATGATCGGTTACTGCCATCGGTTGTGTACAACGTTGTTGTGATGGTTGACGCCTGACAAACAAATGTCGATATAAGCCCAACAAATAGAATTCCAACGTATTTATTCATGTTTATTTCCTTTTAAAATTATTTTTAATACATACATATTAAACAACAACAACACAATAGCAATGATTTTTTTTCCAGGAACACCTCAGGAAAGATTATAGAATTATGTTGATGGCATTGCGCTTCACTTATGAATCGGCGAAACTCATGCCATCTATATATTTTATTCATTTGGTCTTCCCTTGATGCCTCAAATTATTTGTTCTTCCTATACAAAATTGCCTTCTCAATTTTATCAAGACATTGCTCCAACACCTGTTTCAAAACCCCATGTAATAAAATTTAATCATGAATTGGCCGCATTTCTTGGTATTGAAAATTTGACTTCTGAAGAAGCTGTTTCAATTTTTGCAGGAAATTGGGTTCCGTCACACCTTAAAAGCATTGCATTAGCATATGCGGGCCATCAATTTGGCCATTACGTACCTCTTTTGGGTGACGGCCGTGCTGTATTGCTGGGTGAAGTGTGTAGTCATGATAATAAACGATGGGATATACAATTAAAGGGATCAGGAAAAACCAGATTTTCTCGAACAGGTGATGGTCGATGCCCACTTTCCGCAGCATTAAGAGAATATTTGATTAGTGAAGCCATGCATGGCCTTGGAATTGCTACCACACGAAGCTTAGCTGTCATTGCAAGCGATGACATAATTTATCGTCAAAATGGTCCTGTGCCTCTTGGTGTATTGACCCGGATTGCCGCCAGTTATTTACGCGTTGGCTCATTCCAATATGCTGCCAGTCAGAATGATAGTCAGCTAATAAAAAATCTTGCTGACTATGCGCTTGAAAGACATTACCCCCATCTATTGGATCACGCTACACCCTATCTTGAATTATTTAAAGCAGTTGTTGATAGTCAAGCCAGTCTTATCGCAGACTGGATGGGAGTTGGCTTTATTCATGGCGTTATGAACACAGATAATATGGCAATATCAGGTGAGACCATTGATTATGGTCCCTGTGCATTTATGGATGAGTTTAATGAAAATTGTGTGTTTAGTTCTATAGATCTAGCTGGACGGTATGCGTTTAATAATCAAGTATATAGCGCACACTGGAACCTAGCGAGATTAAGCGACGCTTTACAGCCATTATTCAACACACCACACCCACTACAGGAAACCCTCGACTCATTTCCGGAGCGATTTAATCATTACTGGAATAAAAAAATAAGAAGCAAACTGGGTTTGCTTGAACAAAACGAAAAAACCTCAAAACTTATTGAACGATTTATTATTTTATTGCAACGACACAAGCCAGACTTTACCAATACCTTCCGTCAATTGTGCAAAGCAACTGATTCTGAGCATCATCAAAACATTCTGTTACACACTTTAGGTAATCAAACAAATAGCAAGCAATGGATTACAGATTGGCTATCGTATATCACACAGCAGAATATCGACATAAAAAAAATAAAAACCAACATGAATCGGGCAAATCCTGCCTATATTCCAAGAAATCATTTGGTCGAAAAAGCAATTCAAAATTGTATTAAAAATAATGATCATTCTCTAATGGATGCACTGATTACAGTATGTGGTCGCCCCTATCACCAGAAAAAAAACACCGAGAAGTTACAATGTTTGCCATTACCTCACGAGCGCACCCATCAAACATTTTGTGGTACCTAGTAGTTCACATAATTGAACAATGCACAGGCTTTGATTCCACAACCTCTTGCCGATCCAACGTGGTCTCAACCCTCATCGTCGCTAGAGCGCCAAACAAAGTTCCCCGCTTTCCCCGCTGTTTAATTGATTCATCTATGCTTGACGACGACGTTTTTATATTTCTTATATCCCTATATCCCAACTGAGTTATTGTCTGTCTTGTATCGATATACCTGCCAATAAAAACTTTTTGACCTGGCAAAATGTCCTCTGAGTATTTAAACCCCAGTTTTATAGACCACCACTCTTGTCCACTAACTGAACAATCAAATGGTGTGCATCCCATCTGATCCTCCTTATAAGGATCAGCGCCAGCGCGAAGTAATTGCTCGCATATTTTGGCATTCCCATTGGTTGCTGCTATATGTAGGGGCGTTTGTCCAATTAAAATTTGCGCATTAGAGTATTCAAATAATAATTTTAAGCCGGCATAATATGCATTAACATCCTTATATGATGATTCGTGTAATTTGGATTTATCCTCCGTTATTATCGAATTTTGCCTTGATGTAAGGGCCATTCCACGATTGAATTCGACCAACAGCTCTGGCTGTCTATCTAATATTTTTC
The DNA here is from genome assembly GCA_013289415.1 of Gammaproteobacteria bacterium. Lineage (GTDB taxonomy): Bacteria > Pseudomonadota > Gammaproteobacteria > Legionellales > Legionellaceae > DDPF01. Next base: position 22,965 of record JABDAB010000014.1, on the reverse strand, counting down.
CATAGTAGCTCTGGGTGCTATTTATAGCCAGCTCAACATCACCACCATGTGCTATTAACATGGTTAACACCGAGCGAAATTCTCTTTCGGCTGCGATCTGCATAAATACTTTGGTTGAAACCCCACAATTACAACAACCATTTGCGTTTGCACCATGTTGTAAAAGGTACTCCACCACATTCGTATTTCCTGTGATAATTGCCGCGTGCATCGCGCTGCCGCTATGTTCCCTACGGGCTTTATCATATCCGTTGGCACCATGCGAAATGAGTAACTTCAAGATCTCTAAATTTCCAGCGCTAGCGGCATAATAAGCTAATGAATATGAATCTTTGAAGCATTTTTTACCTTGTTCAAATATTTTTGTCTTCGCAGAAACACCTGCCTTTAAAAAATACTCTACTATGCTCGTTTGACCTAACAAAATGGCGTCTCTAATCGCACACTCAACATAAAACTGCTTGCTCTCAAACCAATATTCCCCGCGCTTTATTTTGATGTTTTCAACGACCACCTCAATATCAACAAGATTATTGTCTTTCACCAAGCCTTCCAATTGATCCGGATCAGTATCAATATTCTTCATTATTGCGTAATAAAAGAAACGATTTGCATCTTTTTTCAAATAGTTGAATGCAGCAAGCCAAGGCGTGTCAGTTTTTATAGTATTTTGGGATTCAACAGAAGAGCATTTCTCATAAGCCTTCGTTATAATATTAAGATCCGTAGTGGGTTCTATCTGTAGTTCGTTATAATAATTCATGCTTTAACTCTTCTGATGTTGCGATTTTCGAGCGAATACTCAACTTAAAATCTGCGAATATAATCGACATTTTTCAGAATATACTCAGCTAAAAATTATGTCAATGGCGGATAAAGTAGTTTGACTTAGCAAAACACTCATGCTAGTTTTTATTATGATAAGGACGAAAGTATATTGACGACACAAGGCGAAAGGATGATTAATTTAACCATTCAAAGCCAACCCGATGGCGAGACCTGTGGCCCCACATCTTTGCATGCAGTGTATCAGTACTATGGTTTAAACTGCACATTGAAAGACGTGATAGGAACGGTTGAACGGACAATCTCAGGCGGCTCATTAGCAGCTTACCTTGGAAAGGACGCTTTGACGCGAAATTTTAGTGCTACAATTTATGTCAATAATCTTATTGTTTTCGATCCCACTTGGTTTAAACATGGCCAGTGTACAAACGACCTATTAATTAAAAAACTACAACTACGAATGCAATTTAAAGAAAATGCGGAAATAATTCAAGCTTGTAATGCTTATATTGAGTTTTTAAAACTTGGAGGTGAAGTTAAATTTGAAACACTCAATACACAATTATTAAAAAAATATTTTGATCAATCTATTCCTATTCTTACAGGACTCAGTGCGACATATTTGTACAACAGTGCTCGGTATGTTTATATTGATGGAGAGGCTTTTCATAATGATATAGAAGGAGATCCCTGCGGTCATTTTGTTCTTTTGTGTGGTTATGATGATTCGAAGCATCACGTTATTGTGGCCGACCCTCACGAAGAAAACCCCCTGTCTCATGATAATTATTATGCCGTGAATATTCATCGATTAATTAACTCCATTATGTTAGGAGTGCTTACTTATGACGCCAATCTTTTAATTATTCAGCCCAAGAAGGACTTAAATGAAAACAATTTTGGTCACTGATGACCCCGAATCATGGTCCTTTTTAAAATCGAGAACATCGGTAGTAGAGACACAATCTTATCTTTGCAATCAGAACTCTTACAAAAACCAATCTATCAACATTATAAATTTATGTCGATCTTATCAATATCAATCCATCGGTTATTATGTTTCACTCTTGGCAGAAGCAAGATTACACGACATTACTCCTTCGATTATTCATATTCAAGATACATTAACCACAGGGTTATACAAATATATTTCTCAAGATATTGATCGGGAACTTCAAAAAAACTTTATAAATATCAAACAGGATCATTTCTCTCTTAGCATTTATTTTGGTAAAAATACGACAAAAACATATGATGATCTGGTTACAAAACTGCATAATCTATTTCCACTTCCCCTGATACGTATTGACTTTGTAAAGAAGAAAAAATGGGGCATTAAAGCGCTCGTTCCCTTGTCGATACAAGACATACCTGAACACGATATAAAATTTATGCAAGAATCTGCATCTGACTATTTTAACAAGAAACAAGTTCATTCATCGCACAAAAAGACAGGGGCTTATAATCTTGCCATGCTCGTTGAGCCCTCTGAGGGAGAAACAGCACCCTCAAATGTAAAAGCCATAGAGCACTTTGTAGCTGCTGGAGAAGCCTTGGGTTTGAATATAGATATTATAACCAAAAAAGACGATAAAAATATTGCAAAATTTGATGCATTATTTATCCGTGCGACTACATCCGTTAATCATTATACATATCAAATAGCACGGCGAGCTGCCAGAGATAATTTGGTTGTTATTGATGATCCAAAATCAATTATCCTGTGCACTAATAAAGTCTTTCTCGCAGACCTTTTTGATAATAATCAAATTTTAACACCACCTACCCAGTTCATTAGTAAATATGATATTACGTTGCCTTTCATTGAATTTCCCTGTGTTTTAAAAAGACCAGACAGTTCCTGTTCACTAGGTGTTGTAAAAATAGACGACTTAAAATCCTTAAAAAAGACCATCAAACAGTTTTTTAAGACATCTGATATGCTAATTGTACAGTCGTTTATACCCACGGAATTTGATTGGCGAATTGGGATTATGGATAATAAGCCACTGTATGCTTGCCGCTATTATATGGCCAAAAATCATTGGCAAATTGTTAACTGGAGCAATGACGATTGCTTGATTCACGATGCTGTTCCGATCGATGACGTTCCTGAAGCAGTGATTGAATTAGCAGTTAAATCAACTAGGCTGATTGGTGATGGGCTATATGGAGTTGACATTAAAAGCATGAATAATGAACACTACATGATCGAAGTGAACGACAACCCGAGTATTAATTGTGGCATTGAAGATCAACTTCTAAAAAACACACTATATGAAAAAATTATGGGTGTATTTTTACAGCGGCTTCGTGAAAAACATCCTGAAAAAAATAACTGATATGCAGGAGCTCGACTTTAGGGGCTGTTGACATTTTTATTTTGGATTGACAACCCAATGGATCAGTGCGATATAGGCAATGTCGTCCCTGCGTCATAATACCGAATGCTTTAAAAAAGAAATACGTCGGTATGCTTCATCAATTCGTGCAAGCTCAATCGCACCAGAATTCACTAGGTTCTCAATCTGATCAATCACCTCTGTAGCCGTAATGCTGCCTAATTGATTACCAAAAATCAGCATATCCGCGCCGGCATTTATTGTCAGACGCAAGGCCTCATCAATAGAGTAATGATGACTAATAGCCTGCATTTGCAAATCATCACTGACAATCACCCCATCAAAGCCCAATTTCTCCCGCAGCAATCCGGTTAAAATGGGATAGGACAATGTCGCAGGCAGGCCACTGTCATCCAGTTTACGATTAATCACATGTGCAGTCATTACCATCACAGGCAAGGTTGTATTCGATAATGCTGCATATGGCAGTAACTCACTATGATGATACGTATCTGTGACATCCACAAAACCTTCATGCGTATCACCGGTTGCACTACCATGACCTGGGAAGTGTTTATAAGCACAGGCAATCCCCTGCTCATTAAATGCATGGACAAATTGTTTGGCCGCATGACTGACCACTTCAGAATTGGCTGAAAAACAACGACCAAGCTTACCAATAATACCTTGCTGATCATTCAAATTCAGATCAACAACGGGCGCGAAATTCAGGTTAAACCCGAGATCTTTTAATGTAACTGCCATACGTTCAGCTTCTTTATATAGAGATTCATCTGACAGTTTAGCTTGTTCACAAGGCTGCATGGTCTCCATACAGTCTTCAATTTTAGACAATCTGTCAACTCTTCCACCTTCGTAATCCACAGCAATCAACAAAGGCAATGAATTTTCAGTTAATGCCGAGTAATAATTTAAATCCTGATTCAAGCGTTTGATTTGTGCTTTATCACGTAAATTTTTACCCTGTTTTTTTGCCGGCAGGTCATAATCAAACAATATGATGCCACCAAGACCATCTGCCTGTAACCACCTAACAACCGGGCTATTCTCATTGACATCATATCCAGAAAAACCCACGATCAACATTTGGGCAATTTTATTTCTCAAACCGAGCATTTACCAAACTCCTGAATCAACGTGGCTCAATTGCCGGAATATCCTTTGTCACACAAGTACACTGACCAGAAGCATCTGGCGGAAAGGGAACCCCCTGAAGATCACTGGAATAGCATATGGTCATATTCCAAGCACTATCACCTTTTTTTATTTCTTCCGGGAACGACCAGAGGCGTTTACCATAATATTTCTTGCCCGCATCTTTCGTCCAAAATGCCGGAGAAAATGTCGCTTGCAAATTGACTGTTTGTTTAGGCTGACAAACAATTTCCTTCCTGTCCCATGATTTTCCATTTGGCATGCTCATTGTAGCCAGCACTTTTTCAGTAGCCACGTCTATCACATCGACACTGACATTATATGATGACCAACAGCTATCTTTAACCATCGTTATATAACATGGAAATGCATAAGCTTGGCTAAGCAGGCAAACACCAGACAACATCATGAATAATCTACGCATCACATTATTTTCCTTGTGGTTTTAGCAATCTATTGAGTCCGTTTCTTCTATTATAGATTGATTTTCCTATCATTCAAGTGTATCCTTTCGCACTTGGAGAGGTGGCCGAGCGGCTGAAGGCGCACGCCTGGAAAGTGTGTATACGGCAACGTATCGAGGGTTCGAATCCCTCTCTCTCCGCCAAACATCTGTTATAACCTATTGAATAGATAACAATTTAGTAAATTAATTCTTCTTCAGGCTAACTTTTGGTCTAACTCTCTGCAAAAGTTCGTTGAATCTTTTCTTGATTAAGTGATCGAGATCCAAAATGAATAATTCACAAATATTTTCCAAATTTGAAAAAACCCTGTCAAGAAATATATTCAAAAAAAGGAAAATATTTTTGGTTTGGTAAAATCTTGATGATTCAGTTTGCCAGTTCGTTGGCGTTTACCCTGCTATATCGAGGGGATATAAATCAATTCACTTAAATAAATCGGCGTGAGACCCAGTCCTTTCAAAAATAATATCGACTGCTTCAAGTTTGTATATGAGTAGCCAGTCTGGCTCAATATGACATTCACGCCGATTAACGTAATTGCCGACCAATCCATGATCAAGGTATTTTCTTGGCAATTTTTCTTCGTTGATCAACTTTTCCATGACTTTACGAATTTTCTCAATGTTTTTCCCGCGCTTTCGGCAAAGGACTACATCCTTGTCGAATCGGGTTGTGGTAACTGAGTTTAGCATTCTTACATTCCCAACTTATCGAACATGTCTTTTGCATTATTATGGCGAGTTAAATTCTTGCCCTTGTCCGTGTCTTCAAATGTTTGGGTTGTTATCTTGTTGGGAATACGAATTTCAAACGGCATTCCATTCCTCAGTTTAACTTGTCGCAAAAATATTTCGATTGCTTCGGAAACTGAAAGTCCAAGCAACGTTAACACTGTTTCTACGTCATGCTTTAAAGCAGGCTCAATTCTTGCTCTAACAGTTGCTGTTTTCATGATTGCACCTCAATTTCAATTATCTTGCCTATCATATTGTAGCCATATTATGCCACAAAATCAAATTGAAATGCGCTATTATTTCGCATCCTTTCCCATGGTTGAATGATATAATCTGTCTTTAATTTCATGATTACATAAGGATTAACATGTCACTGTCCGCATTAGACAAGGCTCGCATTGCTACGCAAGAGCGTATTGCCTCTGGTTTGCCAGTAGTCCGCCTGAATCCGTTTGAAAAGCTCAAGAACAACCCCGTGTCTTTGCGCCACATTTTCCGCGCTTATTTTTTGGTGTTCTTGGCTCATTGGCCCATATTGAAATTTGAACAGTAAAATTTTGCTCTAACCCAAATTAGTTTGCTGTTATAATTATTGTTGAAGCAAATCATTTTGGCAATAAAACCTTAATCCAGAATTTAACCAAGGTGTATTATGGGTAACTCAATAAGTTCTTCTGCTCAGATGCGTGAAGTGGCTCGTGACATGGCTATACGTATTATTGGGATTTTAACAACTGACGTTAATGGACTAAATATATTTAAAAGCAATAAACAACTCAATCCCCTACGTTATAATCATATCCGATGGCAGCCAAGTCGTATTTATAATGATGGGCTTAACTTTGAGATGACGATTCAGTATTTAACAGACCCAATCAAACAGGCCGCAGTAAATACAAAGCTTGATTTAATGAATACCACTGATAGCATCAAAAATTTCATTGCATACAGTATTGCAAATGAGATTATATGTTCTTTACTGAAACGCACTGATGTGATTGAACGGCTCCCAAATATTAAATTTAAAAAAAATGCGCCTGATGTTAGGTACCAACTACCCAAGTATGACCAAAATCAGATCGTTGATTTTTGCAAAAAATTGACTGAATTCGAGGGGTATCCAAGTATTTCTATTGATACCATAAACAGTGATGAAAAGACTGTATTATCAAATAAATTAGCTAACACAATTTTACAAACAGTGTCTGCAATGAACATCACCAACATTGTAGACAATTGCCTTACCCAATCTCAGCGAGAAAGACACGTTTCGATATTTACGCCAGCAAATGATGCTATTGACCGTACGCCCGAGATTCAATCAAACTTCTATTGTTTTCCTGGATAAAATGTAACTACTCGCCCCCGTCTTTGTGAGCGAAGCGAAGCAATCCAGTGGCCGAAAGCATGTAGGTTAAACCACGCCAGAGGGTTGTGGTATCTCGGAAAACATAGGGAGAACACTTGCGCTTTTATTTGAAAAAAACCAGCAGCAACTCAATTGTATTGCTTTGTCACGTTTAAAACAGCCGCTTATTAATGTATTGATACTCAAACTTAGCGCAATAACTAGGCTCATATTGCTCGTATCCGATGACAACCAAAGGAACAATGGTAAAAAAAGATCGAGTCCTACCGATACACCAGCCCCAACACACGTTTGTTGAAAAGCATATTGAAGATGTTGGTGCTCGGCTGTGTTTGGCATGGCTAAACGTTGCTTCTTTTGGAGTTTGGATAATATCGTTCCCCACTCGATTCCACGAAACAGACCTGTTGAAACAGCACATAAACCAGCTCCGATGTACGGCGGGATCGTGTTATTTATTTGTGCTGAAAAGCCTCGGAATAACAAAAAGCCGCAAGCCAAAATGCTGGTATAAATCAGGTTAATCAATAAAGTTTGTTTTCTGTTTTGCCACTGTATCTGCTGTGCATTCGATAACATGCTCACATCATTAACTTGATGTTGCTCATACCTGAACAGCCAAACCACACATATCACATCATAAACCAACAAAACTTCCATACACAAATTGCCACTCCAACCCAATGTACCAACAGATGGTCTTAATTCATTGCCGCGCAACCACTGCGCAGATAACAAATTAGATGCACTCCATAACAAATCACTCAGACAAGCAACCTTCGTAACGCCAATTGATGTCTCTTCAGCAATTTGCGAACGCCGTTGTATCTCTGATATTGACTGCAACACACAGCGCCCACCCGGGATGCTCCAACTTAAAACATCAACGACAGGTTCCATCGTATTCAAAACGGATATCGCGTTCGAAAACCCAACCCATTCTGTCAATGAACCTGCCATGATAACGAATTTTATCCACAACCAATAAAGACGAGTATCATTTATCCTAGTAATCCAATGTATCGCTTCCTCAAGACAGGCATGATTATTCTCTTCATGGCGACCATCTTCTTTGTTTATCATCTCATCCTCACCACGGTGTTATTTAACCTGGTTGTATTATAGATCGACATTTAATGAGGATGGTTCTTATTTTTAACCAGAAAATGGTATTTATCACCCTTTAGTTCAAATAAAATGATACAATAATCTGATTTTCTAACAAAAACAGAAATAATATACATATGAACTTAGACCGCATAGATGTAAAGATTTTAAAAATCCTTCAAAAACAAGGTGATATCGCTAACTCTGACTTGGCGGACAAGGTTAACATCAGTAAAACAGCATGCTGGAACCGCACCAAACGTCTGCGAGACGAGGGCTATATTCAACATATCACAGCAGTACTTGATCCCGATAAGTTAGGCTTATCAGTTTTAGTCTACGTGGGCGTGATTCTAGAGCGCTCAACTGCGAATAGTTTTTCTATATTTGAAGAAGCCGTGCAAAAAGTCCCTGTTATCATGGAGTGCGTCTTGTTGACCGGTGATTTTGACTATTGGATGAAAATTAGGGTAAAAGACATTCACGCGTTTAAACGGTTGTATGCAAACGTGTTGTTGTCATTGCCTGGAGTACAGCAATTACGTTCATTTTTCACATTAGGAGAAGTGAAAACAAATAATGGATTAGTCATTGAATCGCCCTAAAATAATGTAAACATTCGGTTCCTCACCTAACATCCCCGCTTTCCTGCATCATCGTCTATACTTAACAGAAGTCCACCCTCACTAGTTAAGGATGATATGAAAGCATCTGATCTGTTTCTAAATTGCCTTGAAGTACAAGGAGTAAAAACAATTTATGGTGTTCCGGGTGAAGAAAATTCCGATGTTATGATCTCGCTCCTGACTCATAACATTCAGTTTATTACCTGTTTACATGAGCAAACCGCAGCTTTTATGGCAGGAATGCATGGGCAACTAACAGGACTTCCTGGGATTTGTCTTGCCACACTGGGACCTGGAGCGTGCAATCTCATCACAGGTGTCGCACAGGCAAATATGGATGGAGCGCCGATGATTGCTGTGATAGGTCAGGCAGCGACCAAGCGTCTTCATAAAACATCACATCAAAATATCAATTCAATTGAAATGTTCAAACCTATTACTAAATGGTCTACAACGATTGTATCTGCTGACGTGATCCCCGAAGTGATTGCCAAAGCATTTCAGATTGCGACATCGGGTCGACCGGGAGCAGTCTTGATTGAATTACCAGAAGATATTGCAAAATGCGAAACTACCGCTATGCCCCTTCATAGAATGGAATTTAGCAATCAAGAGGAAGCCTCCAATACACAAATCACAAATCTCCTAACTCTGTTACAGCATAGTAAAAAGCCACTTCTTCTTCTGGGTGATGGCGCCGTACGTACTGAAAGTGATAAACCCATTCGGGCGTTTCTGACTCACACACAGCTATACGCCGCCTATACGTTTATGGGCAAAGGAGTGATTAGCAATCTTTATGAGAGATCTTTACACTGCGTAGGACTCGGATTAAAAGACATTGCTTTGGAGGCCTTTGAGCAAGCAGATTTGGTCATATGCGTGGGTTATAATATGGTTGAATGGTCTCCCGCACTTTGGAATATTGGGACAATAAAATCAATTGTACATATTGATTCCGTGCCGGCTGAAATAGACATGCATTATTTACCGGTTCTTGAGTTGATTGGTTCCATTCCACTCATCATGCATCAAATAAATAACAGATTGATCACAGATATCCATCAAAAAAGAAAACCATACTTTAAGACCATTCATGAAAAAGCTGAAAAAGATATTCGCAGTTATGCCGATGATGACAGCTTCCCAATGAAGCCCAAGCGCATCTTAAAAGATATTCGTGATACGTTGTCAGATTCAGACATCCTGGTCAGCGATGTGGGTGCGCATAAAATGTGGATAGCTCGTCAATACGGTGCCAGACAATCAAAAACATGCTTTATCAGCAATGGCTTTTGTTCAATGGGTGGCAGCATGGCCAGCGCGATGGAAGCAAAACGTATTTATCCTGAAAAAAACGTGGTTGCCGTGTGTGGCGATGGCGGCTGTATCATGAGTATTCAATCTTTATTTACCGGAGTAGCACAGCACATTCCATTCGTTGTCATTGTTTGGGATGATCATGAATATGGATTAATCAGGTGGAAACAGGAAATGGAATACCATAAACACTCACACACAGAACTTCCGCATTCAGATTTGGCAGAGATTGCTCGCTCTATTGGCTGTCATGCTAAACGGGTAGTCTCTGCTAACGATTTTAAATCGTCGTTACAATGGGCGCTGTCCAACACAGATAATCCCACTGTGCTCGCCGTTGCTGTTGATTACAGTGAAAACATGAAATTATTTTATCATCTGCAAAAAGAAATGAAATAAATGACATAGGAGACTATTATGACTTCAATTAATACGATGAATACCATCAATCCCGCGACAGAAGAGTCATGTGGACAATATCCCATGATGAGTCAAGGTGAAGTAGATTCGGTTATTCAAAACATGCATGCAGCCCAGCAATCTTGGGCACATAGCTTAATGGTAACACGCAAACAATGCTTATCCAATTTGTCTCAGTTATTACTTAAAAATAAAGACGAAGCAGCAACACTTATCACCACTGAGATGGGAAAACCCATCACACAAGCCATTCTTGAAATAGAAAAATGTGCCAAATTATGTGATTATTATGTCAAGCAAGGGGAGCATTTTTTAAAACCAGAAATCATTCAAACTGAATTTTATAAAACATATCGAACATTTCTACCCTTGGGGATCATTTTTGCAATCATGCCTTGGAACTTTCCTTTTTGGCAAGTACTGCGATTTGCCATTCCAAACCTGATGATAGGCAATGCCGGTCTATTAAAACATGCCCCCAACTCGACTGGAACAGCTCTTTTCATTGAGAAACTGTTATTACAAGCAGGTTATCCAAAAAATTTATTTCGCAGCGTGGTCATTGATGTTGATCTGGCCCCATTTATTATCTCCCATCCCCATGTTATGGGGGTAACCATAACGGGCAGTAATAAAGCCGGTAGAAGTGTGGCGATTGCAGCAGGCTCTGCTTTAAAAAAAGTGGTTCTGGAGTTAGGTGGAAGTGATCCCTATGTCATTCTGGACGATGCGAATCTGGAACTGGCTGCCGAGCAGTGCGTAATGTCACGTTTAAACAATGCAGGTCAAGTATGCATTGCGGCAAAACGCATAATTGTAGTTGAAAAAATAAAATCAGTATTTCAAGAACTTGTGCTTAAAAAAGCATTGACCTACACCATGGGTGACCCACTCGATCCAAAAACAAATCTGGGACCCATGGCTCGGGGAGATTTACGTGCGACAGTGCATGATCAAGTCCAACGTTCCATAGCAGCAGGTGCTCGTTGTCTGTTAGGTGGTAAGCTACCTGATAAAAAGGGCTATTATTATCCGATCACGGTTCTTACCGATGTCACTGATGATTCCCCCGCTTTTTGCGAAGAAATATTTGGTCCTGTGATATGTATCATCGAGGCCACAGATGAAGAACATGCCATGCGCCTTGCTAATGCAACTGAGTTTGGTTTAGCCGGTGCGATCTTTACACAAGATCTAATCAAAGGTGAGCGCCTTGCAAGAGACGGCATCGATGCAGGCACGTGTGCTGTGAATACCTTTGTTGCATCCGATCCAAGGTTGCCATTCGGCGGGATTAAACAATCAGGATACGGACGCGAATTGAGTATTGAGGGGATGCGTGAATTTGTAAATATTAAAACGATAATTATATCAAAATGAACATCCCACAAAAACGCTGTGCTTTTGTGTAAAAATGCATTACAATGAAGTGAAATTTAGACCATGATGCGGCGAGGAATGACAAAAAGACCAGCAAAGCCATCCACCGAAAAGGACGCCTCCATTCTGGCACGATTACCTATGGCTATACACGGACATGTGGGTACTTTTTTTTCGGACGTAGATGACGTCCTGTTAAAGCGCGCTGGTGGTTCACAAAGTAAAAGGTATTATGCAGCCAAGGTTGAATTAGCAACGTGCATCAAGCAAGGTGACAACAAATATAATAAAATATCTGCAATACTGAATGAACTCCCCTACCTAAGCGCATTTAAAACAGAAGCTCTTCACAATAAGTTGTTACAACTGAACCCTGAATTATTACAACATATGGCATTTGGCGAGCAGGATGAGGCAGAAAAGCTGCTCACCGACAATTCATATATGAATATTGCACAAAAATTACTGACGCTACCTGGCACATTCACCGACTATTCAGGTCGAACGTTTAAATGCACCGCTTATGAATACGCCTACTGGGCAAAGGACACCCACATGTGTCGGATGCTGGAAGCCTGTATGGATGACGACACTAAAGCCACCATGCTGGAACGTATAGATTCAATAGAACGGGATGGATTGACCTATGAGCAACATGGTCATGTGGTTAAGCATTCACGGCATTTTGACTTGACCCCGCTTAAAGAAGCACTCCGACGCTATGTTGATGAATACCCTGCTTGGGAAGCTGCGAATGATGAGACTGCAATGAAAGCGGCTTGGATGCGGGTGGGGTTGGCGCAACGAGACCTACCCGTTCATGTGGTGAATGAATACTGTCGACCTGACCGGGCCTTTGACCCGCTACCCACATTTAACGACGTTACGTTGCCCAGGACTATTAGATACTTTGATTATCGCTCATTTGAAGTTGAGTCCTTGTTCCCATTAGTGATTTCTGGTTCCTCAGGTCTTGGTGTTGATTTTGCCTTATATCGCGCGCGGACAGGTGGGCGGCAGTTGCAGACGGGGGGAAACAGCAGCGCCCGCCCAAATCGACGCGCTGCATGTCTTGATTTCGCGGCCGTTAGTCACCTTGATGAAGTCAGAACCGCCGATCTCATGAAGTCGCGTAAAATCCTGGAGATGGCATCACCAAATCATGATTTTCGGCTGTCATAGGCTGTCATAGTTCTGTCATAGTTCTGTCATAGTTCTTGCATTCTACACGTACGTGCCTATAATCACTTAAATATGAACACATCTCTCCTTCGGCATAATTAATGCATACTGAAGAACAAAATAAAGACGTACTCCATGTCAACGATGGCGAATTTCGTCGGGCTTTAAAAGATAGGCATGTCCAATTGATTGCTCTGGGTGGCGTTATTGGCTCCGGATATTTTCTGGGTACAGGAGCGGTGATTCACCAGGTTGGTCCTTCGGTTTTTCTAGCTTATATATTAGGCGGTCTTATTATTTATTTAACCATGCTGTGCATGGGCGAGCTGACGGTTGCAATTCCCATTGCCGGATCGTTTATCAATTATACGGCTGATTTCATTTCTCCATCCCTTGCTTGCGGGGTAGGCTGGTCTTATTGGATCAGCTGGGTTGCTTATATCCCTGCCGAATGCGTGGCGGGGGGTATTATCATGGAGTATTTTACAGGCGTTAATGGATATGTCTGGGCTATCTGTTTTGGGCTATTAATTACTTATATCAATACCGCCAAAGTGGGAACATTTGGTGAAATCGAGTTTTGGCTCGCGTTAATCAAAATCGTTGCGCTATTTGGATTTATAGGTTTATCCCTATTAATTTTCTTCGGAATGATTCATGGCTCACAACCCGCAGGATTCATTGGTGGAAAATTTATTTTTGGTCAAGGCGGGATGTTTCCCAATGGGGGTATGGTCTTGCTCACGGCCATGGTGCTATTGTTAGTCAATTATCAAGGATCTGAAATCATTGGACTTGCCGCTGGCGAATCCATTGATCCTGCCCGCATGATTCCAAGAGCCATTCGTAATGTGACATTCCGTATTTTGTTTATTTATATTATCCCCGTCTTCTGTCTAGTGCTGATTTTTCCGTGGCAAAAAGCCAATTTATTAAACTCGGTTTTTTCTGATGCATTGAATTTTTACGGCTTGAAGTGGGCCGGAGCAGTAACCAGCTTTGTCACACTGACAGCCACCCTCTCCTGCTCGAACTCAGGGGTATATGGCATTGTACGCTCATTGAATGCTCTTGCTCGCAATGGCATGGCGCCAAAGCCCCTAGCTAAACTTAACCGGCGGGCAGTTCCACAAAATGCAGGAATTGTGACACTGATTTCAATCTGGATCTTACTGATAGCCGGTTATTTTATGGGACAATCAACATTATATATTGCCCTTTTGCTGGTCTCAGGCTTTACTGGTGCCACCGCGTGGATTTCGCTTTGCTGGGCGCAAATCAATTTTCGTCGTCGACTCTACCAAGCGGGCTATACAACCAAAGATCTCCGCTACACAACTCCTGGCTCACCATACACGGGTATTCTTGCAATCATTTTAATGGTGACTTGTTTAATTTTTCTTTTTCTAAGTGATGATCCCTGCTATAAAATTGCATTTGGAATTGGATTGGTCACATTCATAATTCCCATAGCCATATACAAATTATTTGGATTAAACAAAAAAAGAGAGATGATTTTAGCATCCAACAAACAAATACGTTTTTCAGATATTTTTCCCACCAAACAGGTCAACCCATCATGAACGAACTCGAAACAGCAATACAACAGGCCTTGATCACTGAAGGTAGTAATAAAGAAGCTAATAAAGCTTATCTTGAGTTTATAAAAGCCAATTTTATTATTCCCATTGAAAAAAATTCCGCCGCCGTAGAGGATGAGCCTCGCGTATTGTATCTTGAAGAAGACCATCAAGTTTTCCTGCCTGTTTTTACTAGCATGGAATATTTTCATCAATGGGCTGCCGAGATTGGTGATTCCATTCAGCTATTGGAATTATCTGGTGTTGATTTGTTAAAAGGGATTGGCGAACATGTCATTGTTAGCTTAAACATTGGTAGCAAATTATACAAAGAATTCAACCCATCGGAGTTAGCACGAATGCGAAGTATGGTGTTGAAATTATTTAAATAGTTCGTTTTAATCTATATGCTCTGCAGCACTTGTAATTCATTTTGACGGCTATAGAATTTCATTATAGCAACGCAGATTACAGTAACTTATATTACTACAATAGCATTGGCGAAGTTAGCTCGCTAGTGCCTCGCCAACATTTAATGCTAAATAAAATATCTGTTTGACCAAATATTGTCTATAGTCTACAATAGCCTTATGAGCCATTAACTGTGAGAAAAATCATGCCAGAAAGAACAGAATTTGAATATCTCCAACAGCGTAAAGCACTTGAGTTTACAGGTATCGACATTGAAAGCTGGAATAGTCGAACGCCAGAGGACAGAAAAAAAGAATACCACAAAAAAATCATGAAAGTTATTTTGAAAAACCACCCAGATAAGCATCCAGGTCTGGCGGAAGATAGCGCAGAACATCTCAAGTGGGTTGAGAATACAAAGCTATTAACTTCTATTAGCTATGATTACGGTACTGTCCCAGACGATATATCACAACACTCCGCTGATGCATCATATTTTTCATCCAGTGAAGTGCCTAATCCATTTTCAAATTCGAGTTCATCAACACAGTCATCGCAAGTATTTACTCCTCCCAAAAGTGTTGACGAACTCGCGAGCAATTTGCGTCGAAGTGGATCAAGGCCACCATTAAATGGCAAGTATTATCCAACACCTGGATACGAGTTAAATAAAGGCACTGCATATTATGAGGGAGTCAAAGAGTACATCCCAAATCTTTTACGGTGGGAAGATTGGGGTAAGTTGGATCAAAGCAAGTGTGGCAGCGATTTCGGTTTTGTGACAGAGCAAATTGCAACAAAATTATACCTAAAAGACTATCTTGGTGCTGATGTTTTTGTTTCAGCCATGGTTAGTCAAGATAAAGCACGGATCAAGGCAGCTTTTGATCAAATGATTGCTAACATAAAAAATAGAAATATATTTCTATCTCTATTCTCCTCTACACAATCTCAACTGGCGATGTTTGTTGATAAATTTTGTCGGTTTACACCCAAAGGAGATCGCGGAGCAATTGAAGGAATAGACGCGTACACTATTCTTCTCCTATGCCAGTCATTGTCTTTGATGTTGCCTTATCATATTATTGATCCAGATTTTGATATGGATCAAGAGCTCATAAGAACGCTATTAACACAGTATGTTTCTGGACATGCAACAACGTTACAACTTGAAGCTGGTGTAAGCTCCTCGCCTGCGATTATGAATCAAACGGGAAAGTGAGAAAAGTGTATGCGACACTAAAAAAGTGTCGCAGCATTTCACAAATGCCTATCTGCGTGGTTGATTACACGTGCTTTATATGTTTATAATTCACACAGATTAGTGTATTATTACTTACGCAATTGATCAATTAGTTATCTGCCGACAAGATCAGCGGATTTATTATTTACACTATGGGGCAATAAAATGTTTTTTGATGAAGAAAATTTTGAAATAGATGCAACACTCACAATTGATAAAGTTAATTTTTCCGAGATTCCTTTATTAGGAAAATTAAATAATCCCGATCCAAAATACTACATTCCTAATAACAAAGCATTACTAAATTGCATTTTAAATGCCATTGAAGAACAAGACCAAGACAAAATTAAAGAGTTATTTGGTACTTTGAGTGAACATACAGATAAACTCTATCTCGATCCTCTTATTGATCATATTTATAGACTTGCTGTAATCAATGACTATACTCCAGATGATTTTGATAGATTGTTAGATGTGATGCCAATTGATATTAACCGGCCAATACATTCCATTCATCAAGGCATGTGCCGTCCTCCAGAAAAACACAAAGTTTATTTATTAAATATTGCTGTTGATTGTTACAATCAAACCTTAATAGAATATTTTCTTGAACGTGAAGCAAACATTGATAATGTAACGGATTGCGATGATTTGGATAATGGACATATAAATGAGACCGTCATTGAACACTTAGTACGTAACATTCAAAACGATAAAATTTCATTGGAACAGTCTCCAGGAGATGATTATATTCTTGATAACTTAAACAAAAAGCAAAAAATGCTGGACATATTAAACGATAAGGCAGAAAAACAACATTCGTCAATTCGGGGTAATGTTCTTCGATAACCTGATAAAGCAAGGTTTTTTCAGGCTGATGGCGCGTGTGTTCCATAGCTTCGCGCGCCAGTGCCCCGGTTATTTCCAGGTGCTGGTGTGTGACATAGGTTGGGTGCTTTACTGTCCATTGTATGGATTGCACGCTATCATTGAACCCCATCGATGGCAATATTTAAGATCTTCGCTAAAATATGGGCTGGAACAGCTCAGGCTTTATAATTCCTATACATAGTCGTTACCATTTAAACATCAGGAGATTTCAGTCCTTCCTCATTGCTAGAGTCACTATCAGAGATAACTTGTTCTTCTTTGGTCTTTATATATTCCTTTTTACTTACTGAAAATAGCCTTTTCATTAATTCCGTTTTTGTATCGTTATCAATCATATATTGATATGCTAAAGACATCTCTTCCCCTAATTTTTTTAGTTTTTCGTCATCATTGGTAATATGTTCTTTCAATGCTAAAAGTACTCTCTCATGACCATGTTGTTTTGCAATATCCTCCGGGGTAAAACCCTCATAGTTTCTATGTCTTAAATTAGCTAAAGTCACATTCAGTCCCCATAATAAATAATTTAGGATTATTTAAAACCTCCTGGGTGAAGAGGTCTTGTTTTTGTAAACATGTCTTCCATTGTTCTTTGGAATATACTTTAGGATTAATTTCTCGTCCTAAACTGGATTGAGCAGAATAAAGAGCAGTTACTATTTCTGTAAAATCAATGTCACCTATAATAAGCACATCAATATCAGATCCCAGGTTTTCAGTTCCTTTTGCCACCGAACCAAAAACAAAAGCCACTTCAATTTTCTCAGCTAATGGTGCTAAAGAATCAAACAAAACATCCACCAAACCAGACGTTTTTTTCAAAATGCTAGTAAGCTCTGTGTAAATGGGGAAATTACGATTTGCTTGATAATAAACCTGATTGCCACTAAGCTCGCGTAGAAGTACGTTAGCTTTAGCAAGTTTGGATAATTCTCGATGAAGTGTGCCCGCGGTAGTATTCGTTAACCGTGCAATCTCTCGGACATGATAGCGCTCGTCTGGATGAAGCAATAAAAGCCCAAGCACACGCCGCCTATATTCAGAAAACAATATTGAAGTATCTATCATAATTCTTTAATGAAGCTAATTAAGCTTCAATCATAGCCTAAAGAGCTACAATAATCAATCTCTAGCATCGTCCAACGCAAGGTGAGCCTGAAATAGCATGGAGCACATGGAGGGGTCAGAATCAGATGGAGGAGTCATGGCTTGCCTTTTGCTTTAATAGTCGAGTAACCACTCCTCATTACTGAGGAGCAGTCCTCTAATAATGTGGAGCTCCACATTATTAGAGGAGGCTCAAAATTTACCATTTGAATTTTTTCGAGATTTCCCTGCATTTTTAAACTTTGTCTTTGATTCCAAAGAGTACATGACGGTCTGGCTGGTCGGTCACCCTGAGCTGGCGCGTGATATCGACAGGCCTATCAATAGAGCGTTGGCTTCACGGATCCAAGCACGGATTGAACTAAAGCCCATTCTTGACCGTGAAGCATTCAAACAGTTACTAATGCATGGGTTCACCCAAGCAGGCTGCACTCGCAATCTGTTGTCTGATTCAGGCATTGAACTTCTTCGTATGGGCTCGAAAGGCAATCCAAGGCTAGCGCATCAGCTCATTGTAACTGCCTTACGTTTGGCTTGTGATAAAAATATTAATCACTTGCCAGATGAGATTATCAACGAAGCGATAGCGGTCCTGAAAAGAGCATAAACCCTACCCATTGTTGGGCACGCGCTCCGCGCTTTGCCCAACCTACAAAAACCTGAGAATAAAATTTGTATCGAGTCGATTACTGCGAGATGAGTTATGTTAATTTGCGTGAGACATTACACTAGCACAGTCTTGCACAATTCAACCTAACTTCAATTGATTCACAGTCCCAATCGATGACACAAAATCCTCATCATGACTTATAATAACCATAGTACCTTGGTACTGTTTGAGCGTCTCAATCAATAATGCCTTGGATTCTAAATCGAGGTGATTATCAGGTTCATCCAATAACAATAAAGCTGGTGAAAATTTACCACTAAAAAGACACGCTAATGCCAATTTTATGGTTTCTCCACCACTTAAACTATTTACTGCTTGCAAAGCTGCCTCACGCCGAAGACGTAGCTGCGCGAGAATTGTTCGGTAGTATTCCTGTGTCAAACCAGGAGAAAGCCGTTCAAAGTTATCAACAGCACTCGCCTTATTATCTAAAAATGAAAAGTGCTGATCTAATAGCGCAACACTACTAGACCTAAGAATTTCACCTGATATTGGCTTGATCTGTCCTTGAATTATTTTTAACAAGCTCGATTTACCGCTACCATTATCGCCTAAAACCCAGAGACGCTCACCGAAAGATAGTTGAAAAGATATTGGTGCCTTTTGACCGTAAGGCATAATTACGTTGGTAACTGATAATGTTTTCTTTTTGTCTGTCTCAATGGGTGAGACAATAAACGCTTGAGGTTTAATTTGTTCCAATATTTTTTTTGCATCTGCATTCGCAAGCGATGCGCTGACAACTCGCTGTTGGCTCAAGGTAGCCAAACGTCCGCCAGTTGCTTCACTAGTAGCTTTTTGTTTATCAAGGATAAGTTTAGATTGATTTGTTTTAGCACGACCTTTCTGAGCGGCATTTTGCTTGGCTTGTAATTTCTCCTGACTGTGTTGTTTTGATTTCAAACTCTCTTTTAATTTTCTTTCTGTTTGCAGCACCTGACGCTCAGCACCCAGAACCAACTGTTTTTTTGAAGCCAAATAATCTTGCCAACCGCCACGGTAAGTATGAATACCATGAGATGACAACTCAAGAATAACGACGCTTTGTTTTAACAAAAGTAAGTCGTGAGTGATGATAAGGCATGCTGGATGAGCTTTTATCCAGATCAACAACCATTGCCGACCACTAAAATCAAGATGGTTAGATGGCTCATCTAAAATATAAAAATCACACTGACGGCGGTGCAAAGCTAACAACGATAACCGTGTACGTTGCCCCCCACTCAGTTGAGCATAAGGCGCATACAAGATCGATTGAGATAACCCATAGGCAGTTAAATCCTTTTTAAGTTTGACCTCAATATCCCAATTGCCATCCAGTAAGGTGAAGTCTTCACTATCAATCCCGCCATGTTCTATACGACGCAATGCGTCCAAATAAATGTGAACTTTTAATTTTTCTGCAACGCTACCCTCAAAATCATCCAAACCTTGGCTCAAATACCCCACCCGCCCAAAATGCTTTACCACGCTTGAGGGTTCAGCTAACAGCTTAGCCAATGTCGATTTACCAGAACCATTGCGGCCAATCATAAAATAGGTAGTGTCCATTAGCATGATATCAACTGGCTCAAACAAATTACTTTCTTTATTAGCAAATTGACAAGCCAGCTTCATTGCATCGATTAAGACCAAAGACATGCTTTATACCGTTTCAACAAGCGTTTCACTGGTATTTTTTGTAAATAACACCAATACCATCACACTCAGAATGAAGAGCACCATGAAAAATAAACGAAAATTGACACAAGCAATCGTACTTCCTAATAGTGCTGTTGCCGTGGCAGATATGGCGCAAATAGACGCAATGGATCCAAATATCAATCCTTTTTGATTCTCGTTTGATATGGATAACATAAAAGCGAGCATAGCAGAGTAACCAACTGCATATAGTATTGACATCAGTACACTAATTACCTGAAAAGACAGGTATCCCATTGATATGAGAAAATTAGCCGCAGCCAGCGAAAACAAAGAAACGCAATAAATAACCAATCGTTTCGGTGAGCAAAGAGCTTGCATTTTCGGCACCACGAAACAAAATGCAAAACACATTCCTATACCCACTTCGGTCATCAATAAACTTGAATTACTTTCTGAAAGGCTCATCACTAATGAATTCATTTTGGGTAAATATTGATAAAACAAGGTCCAAGCGCATTGAAAAAGAAAAAAACCAACGAGGGCATTACGTAAATTCGCGGCTTGCCAAAGTGCCTTAATTTGCCTAAAGGCGATGGTTAAATCAATTTTATTATCGGCTTTCTTTATCTCACTCGTATCTTGAATCAAACCAAGCAAGACCATGCAAACAACGCAGCATAAAGCGACCAGTAAAAATGGTAAATAAAATGAGTAATCCTTAGAAGAAAAAGCGATGCTCGCTATAATTGGGCCAAACATATATCCCGAGGTCAAAGCAAACATCACTTTGGCAATGCTCGTCATTTTATTTTGCCGAGTATCAACATCTGATAGCATAGCTTGCGCAACAGGGATACTGCCAGCCGTTAGACCATCAATCGTGCGACCTAATAAAAATAACATTGGTGCACTGGCAAAGACTGCAAAGGCGCAAATGAGGTAACCAATCACAGCCCCTCCAAGCGATAAATACAGAGTGAATTTTCGTCCGCTTTTATCAGACAATTGCCCTAACACCACCGCCCCAATGATCATCGCCCCAGAAAAGCAAGCCAAGCTCCCACCATAATACACGTTAGTTAACCAACCTGACGTACTTGCTGAAATGATTGAATGAGGCCCTATGGCAAATAAATCACCAATCAGGGGTAACACTAAAGACATACCTACACCATCAATAAACATAATGAACAACAAGGTCAATGTGCTAGTGGTTGAGCGCCAATTAAATGGCGTGGAATGCGTCATAAATTATTTTCCTTATTTGATGTATCGCCCATCTAAAAATTTTAAAGCCAAGTCTAAATAGTTTGGCGACTCGGAATGCTCAATCAGCTCGAAGAATAACATCTCTTTCGTAATTAACTGGCATCGATGATAAGCAAGTCTTTCTAGTGCCTGCGCATTATCATGTGAATTACGAGCCGAAATCGTATCGGATAAAACAAATATTTCATAACCTTCCTGTTGTAAATTAACCGCGGACTGAAATAAACAAACATGTGATTCCGCTCCAGCAAGAACGAGCTGCTTTCTATTTAAATTTGTATCTTGTCACAATCGCCGGGTAAAATGTCTTTTTGAATTATGAAAGGCATAGATGCACGCGTGTGTTTCAAAAAGGTAACTTTATCCTGCGATTACGACCCGAACGGAACTTGATCTATTATTTAGCAGACTCCCTTAAAGGAACAAGCCTGATTTTCAGCTCATACCCAATGGCTGATGCAAACTTCACTAGCGTTAAAAGCGATGGAAAGCTTTTAACATTTTCGTGGCAAGTTTCAAGTCGTGAAATAGCAGGTTTTTGAGTATGCAAGATAGAAGCAACTTCTTCTTGTGTCATATTTTTCTTGAGTCGGGCACCTTTTAATTGGATGGCAAGTTCAATCTGTAGCTTAGTTGCTTCATATATTGCACGTGCTTCTGGATCAGCAAGCACTTCATTCCGCACTTCGTTATCACGAGGAACTGGGTTATACGTCATGATTTTTCACCTCTTTCATTCGTTTAATGGCCAAATCCAATTCTTTTTTGGGCGTCGCCTGCGTTTTTTTTAAAAACACATGCAGGATAACAATGGTATTCCCAGAAATCGTACAAAACATTCCTCGAGCAATACCTTCTTGAGCCTTAGCGCGGATCTCAAACAACCCCTTTCCCATGGCTTTTGTGAAAGGCAGTCCAATATCGGGACCACATCCAATCATTTTATCCATAATCGCTTCAAATTTAGCCTTAATCGACTTTGGAAGGTCCCGTGAATCTTCTTTAACCGACTGGTTATAATAATGAATAGTCCACTTCATGAAGATATTTCTTTATTTAATGATAGCTCAAATGTTAACAAATTTATTAACTATTGTCAATAGTGAGCACGAGCCTCGATCACAATCGCCAAGGAAATGCTTGCCACTAAGCTCGGACTAATCCACGCGCGTCAGCAAGCAGAATTATTTTGATATTAGACTGATGCTTATGTGGTGCACGGAATCTGCTGCGCTTTAAGC
>JABDAB010000013.1:13240-37824 GCA_013289415.1 Gammaproteobacteria bacterium | reverse complement strand
AGCAGCAAAAAAAACTGGCCCAGATGGATTTCTTGAGTTTTTAAAAGGATGCTCAGAATTAGATCGTATGCAAATTTTGAATAAAACAGATGAGAATGGTCTAACGTTATTACAACAGGCGGCAAGTAATGTAACCAATTTAAAGGTCAGTGATGTTTTGGATTTATACCCGACTCCTGTTGAACGTATGGAGGCTTTAAATAAACCCGACATACATGGCAATACATTATTGCATCTTGCTGCTCGGTATAATTCCAGTGTATTAAGCTATCTTCTAAATGAGCATCCTCCTGAAAAGCAACTTAATGCTCTGAAACAAACCAACAATACTGGCGAAACGGTATTGCATAATGCCGTATCTAACGCAGAATCGCTGACTATAGTTTTAAACAGGTATCCTACTAAAGAAGAGCGACTGACTGCTATAGAACATGTCAACAAGGTCGAGAACAACGCGGTGATTATTGCGGCACAATATGGGCCAGCTACCATGTCAATCATTTTGAACGAATATTCAAATGATGATGCACGTATAAATGCCGTGGAAAAGATAAATGACGATTTTAGCCCATTGTGTATAGCTGCCCGAAATGATTCGGATACGTTGGCTATGATGCTGAACATGTATAGTGATGAAGAACGTTGCTTCAAAGCCGTAAATAGGAGCGGCTCATACTCGGCTCTCAATGAAGCGATATACAAGGCGAGGGTCAATGGTGAATTTGATGCATTGAATGTCATATTTAATAAATTACCGCTTACCATTCAAGACAATCAGTTAATGGATCTAGTAACCCGTAGACGCATGCATGGAGAATCACTATTATCGACAGCAATACAGGATCCTTCTCTTTTAAAAAAAATAATAGACAAGTTTTCTCCATTAATGTTAAAGAAGGCTCTAGACACAGCTGTCTCCAACCATAATAGTTTGTTAGATTTTGCAGAAATCTATTATCCAGTTTCTTTTGCTTTGTTAATGGATAAATTATCACCAAAAACAGTAGCGAATCAAATACTCCCTGGGTTAACGTACTCTAAGGATGCGACTTCGATTGTTACCCCTGCCGAACCAGCAGTCTCTCAAGAACTGGAGACAAACAAAGCCTGTTTCATACGATTGAAAAACGCGGTTTCTGATATAAAAGAACCCATTATATTGGAAGAGGCGAAGTCTGAACGCACAAGCCCAGTTGCCCCTAAAAAGTGACTTTTTCAAAGTGATGCCCTTTGCACTGGTGGGCCCCACCCTACGTTGTACCCGTGCGCAGTATAATCACAGCTGTCAGAGCGGTTGAGATATATTTCACTCCAGGTTTCAGTTAGAGTATTGTATAGATAGCAACACGGCCATGGATTGCAAATAAATGCGTAAATATTTTACAAATATACCTGCTTGGGCTCACCGCTCGGATCGTCAAAAGAAATATGGATTATCTTTAACTATTGCACTGCTCCTTCTGGTCATCTATTTTATTTGGCATGCGAATCACAAGCCTAAGGTACCAGTCAAGTCAGTAGCCGTTGTTGTCGCGACGGCGCTCAAAAAAGATGTGCCCGTGTACATTACTGCCTTGGGTAATGTCACTGCCACTTATACCGTCACACTCAAAACCCAGATCGATGGTCTGCTCATGAAAGTGCTGTATAAAGAGGGGCAACTGGTGAAAAAAGGCGACTTGCTGGCCGAAATCGATCAGCGATTATTACAAGCTCAACTGATCCAGTATGAAGGGCAATTAGTACGTGACCAAGCCTTGCTTGATAACGCGCTGATTGACTTGAAGCGTTATCAGGTCCTGTGGAAACAGGATTCTGTTTCTCAACAAACGCTGGCAACACAGATCTCTCTGGTCAAGCAATATCAAGGGACTGTGGCTACAGATAAAGGCTTGATTGAGACTACGCAGATTAATTTAATCTATTGCCATATCACATCCCCAGTTGATGGACGCATTGGTTTACGCTTGGTTGATCCCGGCAATTTTGTTCAAACCACCGATACGACTGGAATCGCGGTCATTACGACCCTGGACCCTATCACCGTGATATTCACAATACCTGAAGATAATATCCCTGATGTCCTGCCAAAAGTCTATGCTAATAAAAAAATGCAAGTTCAGGCCTACAACCGTCAGGACGATACATTATTGGCGACAGGGCAATTGATAACCATGGATAACCAGATTAATACAACAACAGGAACCGTTAACCTGCGTGCCTCATTTGATAATCCCCAAAACAAATTATTCTCCAATCAGTTTGTGAATATAAAAATCTTGGCCCACACATTGCATAATGCAATCACCGTATCAACAGCCGCCATTCAGCATGGCAGTAAGGGTGATTATGTCTATCGATTAAATTCAGATTCAACAGTCACGACTCAATCCATTAAAACAGGCATCACTCAGGGAGATGATACGGTTATACTCGAAGGCCTACTGCCTGGACAACAGGTCGTAACAGAAGGGACAGATCAGTTGAAAAATGGTGCCAAAGTAAGGGTATCATGAATATTTCAGCCCCATTTATTCAGCGCGCGATAGCGACGTCTTTATTGATGCTGGCCATTATTCTGGTTGGTGTGTTGGCGTTTCAGTTATTGCCCGTGTCATCATTGCCGGAAATAGAATACCCGACGATTCAAGTGTCAACATTTTACCCGGGCGGGAGTCCTGAGGTGATGGCAACGTATGTCACCGCACCCCTCGAGCGACAATTTGGAGAAATGCCCGGACTGGCACTCATGACATCCTCCAGCTCTAATGGCTCCTCGATGATTACGTTGCAATTTACACTGGAAATGAACATTGATGTGGCAGAGCAGGAGGTCCAGGCCGCCATTAACGCGGCCACGAGCTACTTGCCTATAGATTTACCCGTTCCGCCTGTGTATAACAAAATTAATCCAGCAGACGCACCGATTATAACCCTGGCATTAACCTCAGAAACACTCCCTCTGCCTCAGCTTGAAGATTATGCGGATACACGTCTTGTCCCTAAAATTGCTCAATTAAGTGGGGTTGGGCAGGTTAGTATTAGTGGTGGTCAACGGCCGGCCGTTCGAGTGCATGCCAATCCAATGGCGTTGTCTTCATATGGGTTGACACTGGAAGATCTGCGTACGGCCATTACTACGGCCAATATCAATGCGGCAAAAGGCAGTTTTGATGGTCCGCGACTCGCTTATACGATTAATGCAAATGATCAGCTATTAACCAGTGCGGACTATAAACCCATCATCATCAGATATCAAAATAACAGCCCTGTGCGAATACAGGATGTGGCCTTGGTTGAGGATGGCGCAGAAAACGTCATGCAAGCAGCCTGGATGAACTCAAAGCCAGCTATTATCCTGAACATTCAACGCCAGCCGGGTGCCAATGTCATCGCTGTTGTTGACAGGATTCAAACTTTATTAACTCAATTACGCAAAACATTACCCAAATCCATTCACGTATCTGTTTTGACAGACAGAACCATCACTATTCGAGCATCCGTGCATGATGTGCAATTTGAATTGGTCTTGGCGGTGGTATTGGTGGTATTGGTTATCTTTCTTTTTCTGCGTAAAATTTATGCCACGATTATCCCGGCAATAGCGGTCCCCCTGTCATTGATAGGTACCTTTGGTGCCATGTATTTACTCGGGTTCAGTTTAAATAATTTGACCTTGATGGCATTAACCATTGCGACCGGTTTTGTCGTCGATGATGCGATTGTTATGATAGAAAATATCACGCGTTATCTTGAACAAGGTGAAACACCTCTTGAAGCCGCTTTGAAAGGGTCAAAACAAATTGGCTTTACCATCATTTCATTGACCGTTTCACTCATTGCCGTTCTGATTCCATTGTTGTTTATGGGGGACATTATTGGCCGATTATTCCGTGAATTTGCAATGACATTGGGTGTGACCATTCTGATTTCTGCATTCGTGTCATTGGTTTGCACACCGATGTTATGTGCTCGCTTGCTGCATCAAACTGAACCCAATAAATCCACTCGCTTTGAACGTGTATCGGAGTCATTATTTAACAAGCTACTTGATCAGTACAAACGTTCATTATTATGGATTCTTGAGCACCAACCATTAACGCTCGTCATTGCCGTTTGTTCATTATTACTGGCACTTATTTTGTTCTATTTTATTCCAAAAGGTTTTTTTCCAGTCCAGGATACCGGCGTTATCCAAGGCATTTCACAAACAGCTCAATCGATTTCATTTGATGCCATGGCTGAGCGACAACAAGCTCTGGCGAAGGTTGTGCTGGAGGATCCGGCTGTAGAGAATATTTCATCATTTATTGGCATTGACGGTACCAACGTCACACTCAATAGTGGTCGTATACTGATTACATTAAAACCGCTTTCTGAACGAAATATTAGCGCGACAGGTGTGATTCATCGCCTGCAGAACAAGCTCGTGTCGGTCAAAGATGCAACATTGTATATGCAACCTGTGCAGGATTTAACGATTGATACCCACGTTAGTCGCACCCTGTATCAATACAGTATCAGCTCTCATGATCAAAACGACGTAACGCGGATGAGCAACCTATTAATAAAAAAACTAAAACAGTTGCCTGAATTAAGTGATGTGGCCAGTGATCAGCAAAATTCAGGATTAAGAACCGTCATCGATGTGGATAGGGATACTGCGTCAAAACTGGGCATTACCATGCAAATGATTGATGACACTCTGTACGATGCTTTTGGTCAGCGACAGGTGTCGATTATGTACACCCCGCGCAATCAATACCGTGTGGTGCTGGATGTATTGCCCAAGCTACAACTCGGACCAGACACATTGAATAATATTTATCTGAATTCCTCTACAGGTGGTTCCATTCCCTTGCGCACGTTTTCCAAAATCTCCGAACAGCTGGGAACATTGGTTGTTAACCACCAAAATCAATTTCCGGTGGAAACATTGTCATTCAATTTAGGCCCTCATACCGTATTGGGTGATGCCATCCGTGCAATCGATCAGGTTACTACCAGCCTCAATGTCCCCATGAGCGTTCAAATGGATTTTCAAGGATCTGCAAAAACATTTAAAAATTCCCTCAACAATGAACTATGGTTGGTCATGGCTGCGATTATTGTCGTGTATATTGTTTTGGGGGTGTTGTATGAAAGTTATATTCATCCCATTACGATTTTATCAACGCTGCCCTCAGCTGGAATGGGTGCGTTACTCGCACTGATATTGACGGGGAATGATCTGAGTATCATTGCATTGATCGGCATTATTTTGCTTATCGGTATTGTAATGAAAAATGCGATCATGATGATCGACTTTGCGCTGGAGCAAGAGCGAGTATTGAAAAAATCCCCCCGAGAGGCTATTTATGAAGCCTGTCAATTACGTTTTCGCCCCATTATCATGACAACCATGGCGTCCATGCTCGGGGCCTTCCCACTGGCTTTTAGTTTTGGAATGGGGTCTGAATTGCGCCGCCCCTTGGGGATCGCCATTGTTGGCGGGCTTATCGTGAGTCAATTGCTTACGCTGTATACAACGCCGGTTATTTATCTCGCGTTTGATAGACTGAAGCATAAAATAATGAACTGGGGCGGACGAAGAGTGAATACCAGCAGACCTAAAGAGGGGTTTTAATGGGGTTCTCTACACTCGCCATTCAACGACCCATTGCAACCTCCCTGTTGGCATTTGGGTTGGCTATTGCTGGCTGGGGTGCGTTTAATCTGTTACCGCTGGCATCGCTTCCACATGTGGATTTTCCAACCATTAGCGTGACAACCCAATTGCCTGGGGCAAGTCCTGAAAATATGGCATCCTCGGTTACATCCCCGCTGGAGCGCTACCTTGGGCATATTTCTGGCATTTCACAAATGACATCCAGCAGTACACTGGGTCTTTCACGCATTATCCTGCAGTTTGATTTGTCACGTGATATTGATGGTGCGGCTCGTGATGTGCAATCAGCCATTAATGCGGCCAATAGCCAATTGCCCACAAATTTGCCGAGCCTTCCAACCTATCGTAAAGTCAATCCTTCAGATAGCCCTATTTTGGTGCTGGCACTGACCTCGGATACATTATCACCAGGCCAAATGTATGATCTGGGATCGACCATACTCATGCAAAAAATATCGCAAATGGATGGTGTAGGCCAAGTCATTGTCAGTGGTAGTTCATTGCCAGCGGTACGGGTTGAATTAAATCCAACCACATTAAATGATTATGGAATCGGACTTCCAGAGGTAGCCCAAGCCATTGCCGCACAGAATGTTAATGGCGCCAAAGGACAAATTACGCTCAATAAAAATACCTCTTCACAAATCTCCACCAATGACCAAATTTTTAAAATTCATGATTATGAATCGCTTATTATCAAATATCAAAACAATAGCCCGGTGCGTATATCCGATGTGGGTCACGTTTATGAGTCTGTTTCAGATGTGCGTAATGGAGGGTTATTTAATGGAAAACCCAGTGTTTTGTTGGTGATATTCAGGCAACCAGGCGCCAATATCATTGACACCGTTGATCAAGTGACGGCTGCATTACCTCAACTTAAAGCAGCAATGCCTGCATCGCTTGACATAGGTGTGGCAGTTGATCGAACAAGAACCATCCGTGTGTCGTTGGCAGATGTAGAATTTACACTGGTTATTGCCATGCTCTTGGTTATTTTTGTAGCCTATCTTTTTTTGGGCAATATACGAACCATGCTCATACCCGGCATTGCGGTTCCTTTGTCCCTGCTGGGCACGTTTTGTGCCATGAGATTACTAGGGTACAGTCTGGACAATATTTCGTTCATGGCGCTAATCATATCAACTGGATTTGTGGTTGATGATGCCATCGTGGTACTTGAAAATGTATCTCGCCATCTTGAGAAAGGCACCCCACCCATTGAAGCTGCCATACTTGGCGTAAAAGAAGTGGGATTTACTGTGATGTCCATGAGTATTTCATTGATAGCCGTATTTATTCCTATCCTATTAATGGGAGGATTGGTAGGACGCCTGTTTCGTGAGTTTTCCGTAACCCTGTCGGTAGCCATTCTTATTTCAATGATCATTTCACTGACCGTGACACCGATGATGTGTTCGCGTTTTTTGCGACCGGCTCACGTGGGAGAGCCTAATCGATTATTGAAGGGCGTTGAGCACGGGCTGCATTACTATCAAAGAAGCCTGGACTGGTCATTGCGTCACTCCAAATTCATGTTATTTATATCAGCCCTGATGATAATCTTGAATATTTTACTATTTATAATTGTTCCAAAAGGGTTTTTTCCTCAGCAGGATACCGGCCAAATCAATGGTCTGATTCAAACAGATCAAAACCTGTCCTTTCAGGCACTCAATAAAAAATTAAGCGAATTTGTCAGCATAGTACGCGCTGATCCGGCGGTTCAGGACGTGACAGGCATCATTGGCGGGGCGAACAACACATCACCCGGCTCCATGTATATTACGCTTAAACCCACTAATCAACGCGATGCGTCTGCTGATCAAGTCATCAATCGACTGCGTAACAAAACCGCGCAAATAGCCGGGGCTACATTATACCTGCAAGCCTCTCAGGATCTGTCGGTTGGGGGGAGGCAGTCGAGTGCCCAATTCCAATATACGTTATTTGGGGATCACCTTGCGCAGCTGAACAAATGGGGCATTAAAGCCACCGATGTAATCCGTCAGTTGCCGGGTGTTATTGATGTAAACAGTGATCAGCGAGACCAGGGCTTGCAGGATTTTGTGACGATCGATCATGATATGGCTTCGCAGCTTGGCATCACGACACAGCAAATTGATGCAACACTCTATGACGCATTTGGTCAAAGCGAAGTGTCTACGATGTATACTCCAATGAATCAATATTACGTTGTCATGGAAGTTGCACCCAAATATTGGCAACGCCCAGATACACTGGATAAAATTTATGTGCGGTCAACTACGGGTGCTGAAGTGCCTTTATCGGCCATTGCTACATTCAAGCCTTCATCAACCCTGTTGTCCGTTAATCATCAGGATTTGTCACCATCGGTGACTATATCGTTTAATTTACTTCCCAATATTGCCCTCAGTGACGCTGTCGATAGCGTCACTACCGCAATAGATGACATGCATTTGCCCGCGAAAATTCGTGGTGCATTTCAAGGTACTGCACAAGTGTTTCAATCATCACTGGCCAGTGAACCTTGGTTGATATTAACCGCTCTGATTGCCGTGTATATTGTACTGGGGATGCTCTATGAGAGCCTGGTTCACCCGATTACGATTCTCTCGACTCTACCTTCGGCAGGTGTTGGTGCCCTGCTCGCGTTAATTCTGACAGGCACAGATCTGAGTGTTATTTCTTTAATTGGTATTATTCTGTTAATTGGAATTGTCAAAAAAAATGCGATCATGATGATCGATTTTGCGTTACAGATTGAACGAACTGAAAATAAATCTCCTCGCGATGCAATTTACACCGCAGCATTGTTACGCTTTCGTCCGATCATGATGACTACCATGGCCGCCATGTTCGGTGCAGTGCCATTAATATTGGGCATGGGATTGGGGTCAGAACTGCGCCGTCCATTGGGTATTGCAATTTTTGGTGGGTTATTTGTTAGTCAGCTGTTAACGCTATATACAACGCCAGTTATTTATTTAGCCATGGAAAGCATGAGAATCAGATTTCATCACATTATGAAAAACATCAAGCTTCGGGGTGGTGTTTTCGCTAAACGAGGACGCATGAATGCGCAATAAACTTAGGATGACGTGGGGAGTTATGCCTCTCTTTATCACCTCATGTATGGTTGGACCTGATTATGTCCGCGCTCCTGTGGCGGTTCCTGCTCATTTCAAGGAAGCCAAGGGCAAGACTCTGATCGCGCCTCCAAAAAAACATTGGAAATTTGCTGAACCTCGCGATGATATCAATCGGGGTGAGTGGTGGAAAATATTTGGTGATTCAAGATTAAATACCCTGGAAGAACAACTCATTGCGTGCAACCAAAGCATTGTGAATGCCGCAGCCAATTACCGCCAGGCCAGTGCTATTATCGATGAAGCTCGCGCCAGTTTGTACCCCAATTTGAGCGGCTCGTTTAATCTTATCCGGCAAACAGTGGGCAGTGGAACCACATCCTTCACCAGCTCATCCATTCAGACTGGGACAACAACAGGTACCGCTACAACGGGCGCTTTAGCAGAAAAACCGCCCACACTAACCAGCTATTCTGATGTTTTAACAGCGAATTGGGAGCCTGATATCTGGGGGCAAGTACGTCGTACCATTGAATCGGATGAAGCCGCTGCGCAATCCAGTGCTGCGTTGTGGGCGGCTACACGTTTGTCAGCCGAGGGCTCACTGGCACAGTTTTATTTTGAATTACGCGCACTGGATATGGATCAAAAATTATTGGATGAGACAGTCGTTGGCTATAAAAAAACACTTCAAATCACTCGTAATCAATACGCATCAGGAGTGGCAGACCAAGCTGACATTGTTCAGGCTCAAAGTCAGGTTGAGGTGGCTGAAGCTCAAGCCATCAACAATGGCATTTTGCGTGGTCAATATGAACATGCCATCGCGATATTGATAGGCCTTCCTCCGGCTAATTTTTCCATGCCATTTATGCCCTTAAACACAACACCACCTGCAATTCCTGTAGCTATACCCACTGTATGGCTGGAACGACGACCTGATATTGCACAAGCTGAACGCTTGATGCAGCAAACCAATGCGACGATTGGGGTAGCCATTTCAGCGTATTACCCTGCATTAAATCTGTCCAGTTCGCTCAGCGGTGCGAGCACTAATTTAGGCGATTTAATCCGGTCACCCGTTATGGGTTGGTCTATAGGCATGAACATTATCGAAGCAATTTATGATGGTGGTTTACGCCGTGCAGCTGTACGAGCGGCCAAAGCGGGTTATGAAGCACAGGTGGCAGCTTATCGTCAAACGGTACTTACAGCGTTTCAGGATGTGGAGGACAACCTCATTTCATTACGCATTCTTGAGAAACAGGGTATCGTGCTAAATCAAGCCGCAGCCAGCGCCAAACTGGCCCTGAAACTCGTGATCAATCAATACAAGGCTGGCACTGTGCCCTATTCAAGTGTCCTTACATCACAAATTGCGGCCTATAGTGCAAGAAAGAATGCAGCCGATGTGGTTGGTTTACAAATGACTTCGGCGGTTGGTTTAATAAAATCACTGGGAGGGGGGTGGAATGCGACTCTGTTGGATACATGTAATTCGGGTGTTAGGGATCACTAAGAAATAAATGAACCTCAGTTTCAAATACGTTCAAAACTGAGGTTCAGGGAAGGTCTATTAATTAGCAGCTTTTTCTGATTTCTCAGCTTTTTCTGCTTTAACATGTTTAGCATGTTTAGCATGGTGTTTGCCGTGGTGCTTGCCGTGATGTTTATGATGTTTGGCAGCTTTAGCAGGTGATACTGCGCCTGTCATGGCATCAATTTTGAATTCAACTTCTTTACCGTTGGCATCAAAGGCTTCTACTTTATAGTGGCTATGGCATAACACAATCTTGTGAAGATTTTTATAACCAGCTTTTTCAGTAATGTCTAACGCTTGTTGAAAACTCACTTCAGTTTTGTGAACTGCGTGATGAGCAGCGTGATGAGCTGCAAAT
Organism: Gammaproteobacteria bacterium; assembly: GCA_013289415.1. Taxonomy (GTDB): domain Bacteria; phylum Pseudomonadota; class Gammaproteobacteria; order Legionellales; family Legionellaceae; genus DDPF01. Next base: position 27,187 of record JABDAB010000013.1, on the reverse strand, counting down.
GTAGCTGAACAACCGAACAACAAAGGCAATGCCAATGCTGCAATACGTAAATTCTTCATTTAAAACTCCTGTAGTGTTCTCGAAAATTACCCGAATCTGATTGAAATATAATGAAAACATGTACTTCAAGCACAGATCTCAATCCATTACAGCATAGTTAAATTAAGTTGTCACTACCCACTTGTTGGAGTTTGGACAAAGCCACATGCAAAAACACGCATGTAGCTTGTCCAAATAGTGAAAATCCGAGCCATGACCGTTAGCGAATCACACTCACGTGCGTGTCAGAGGATTAATGTGGTTGTCGCTTAACTTAGTGCCAGTTATACTAGAATCAATTGGTGAAAAAAATAATATTCAAGAGGTCATTGTTATGCATATCGACATGAAAGGTCATCTGTCTCGAAAAGCTATTTTCGCTTTCACATTATTTGCCAGTACCGTTTGTACAGGGCATGGGGGTTATGGTGGAGGGGGTGGTTACCATGGTGGCGGTGGCTATAACCATGGTGGAGGGGGCTACTATCATGGTGGCGGTGGCTATTACCATGGTCATGGCGGCGGTTATTATTATGGAGGCCCCGGGATTGTGATTGGTGTGCCCCTTGGCGGATATTATGGACCTGGATATTACTCTCCACCCTGTGAAACTGTGCGGGTATGCAATCCAGTTGGGCATTGTTGGTTACAACAAATGTGTGACTAGTCAACATTCTATTGCTCGACTTTAGCCATTTTTAACCAGCCAAAGTCCATTATCCTAGAAAAAGCAGTTGAATCTACTCCGATGGCCTACTGCACTGATTCATCAAGACTTTTCGATGATTTTTTACTTCACCGTATGGGTGATACGGTTTCAGCAAAAAATCATCGAAAAGTCTTGATGAATCAGCACATTAGACCATCTCGCTACGATTCAACTGCTTTTTCTAGGATTATTGCAGTAACTGGCTAAAATCAATAATGTTAACAAAAAAATCACTGTCCAGAACGCTATCCATGACCCCGTTCACATGAATTAAAACTGGGCGACATGAAAATCCTTTTGGACGTTTAAGTCGCTGTATTTTTTGTTGCATGTCATTAATGATGCTTGCACCAATTTCTTTCCTGGAGAATTTAATTTCACATACATACAGGGTATTAAACCGTGTGTGTATGAGGTAATCGATTTGACATCCCGGCGCTCTTAATGTTGTTCTTTGAAAAAATGGATTGTCTGACAGAATATCTTCCGGATAAATATGAAGCAGATCCCATATTTGGCGTCGATTGTTGATCACAAGATTTTCGAACTGCAAGCTCATAATGGTATCCCAACCGGGAAAACTGGCCAGTGAACGTCCATCAAAGTGATCAGATTCTATTTTTCCGCGGTTTTTTTCAATGTATTTTAAATAGAATCGCAAATAATTATCACTGAGTCGATAATGACTCAAGCGGGATTCAATCCCTGATTTTAAATGCCAAGTGTAGTCTCTAGAAATAAATCCTGATTGGATTAAATCATCAAGCTGCTCGCTCAGATAGCCGCTTTTAGATAAATTCAATTTTCTACAAATATCATTATACTCAACACTTCCATCCACTAAAATACTGACTATGTTTTTATAATCGTCACTTCGTTTAGAAAACAAATCTGAAAAAATATCATTAAACTCTCTGAATAAAATTCCTTTTGGTGAAAAACAAAGTCGTTTAATGTTTTCTTCAGCACTCAGGCTGGGGTGTATTTCTTCTAAATACCTTGGAACGCCGCCTGTAATGGACAATATTTTAAATTTTTCATGCGCTGAAACAGAGTCATCCAGTTGTTTTAAAAATTGATTACAATCGTTTAACGGCAATTCCTTTAATTTAAATGCAAGAGAAATTCTGCCTAAAAAACCAGTTGATTTAAGGATGTTTTCGTCGATCCACGTTGAAACAGATCCACACAACACAAGGATTAATTGAGGATTTTTCTTCAATTATTTTTTTCATGCCTGCATCTCAATCCATCACATAATCGACAATTGTTGATTATGTGATGGATTTTGTCAGTTGATATTTATTCACATAATCGACAATTGTTGATTATGTGAATAAATATCAATAAAGAAACCCAAAAAAAACCAGTGGCAACATGCCTTTCATTGCGGCTACGGTGTCATCTTTCACTATAAATGCGTTTTCTATGACCGTGATTTGTTTTCTGGTTTTATTTTTTCCGCCAATTTCAAAGGTGAATGGGCCAATTTGATAGTCGCCCTGTTTGCTGTGAAAAACATCCAGTCCTGCCTGTTTCGTTGCCTGAATAAATGAGAGTTCACGAATGGTGCCCAGAACAATATCACTGGCCAAATGTTCGCCCAGTGCGTACTGTAAATTGGTGTTATTCAAGAATACTTTTTCAGGTTTACGTAGCCCCTGATTGCCTCCTTCGCGCGGGTATATTATTTCTACAAGCCCTGTTTCTTTCAGCATGTTTAAATAGTTAGCTGCTGTTTTGTCATCGATGCTTAGATTTTTACCTAAATTGTAGGTGCTAATGTCTCCAGGCGGTATTGCAGCAAGATAATTAAGTATTTTACCCATGTGACGGAGATTCGTGGTTTTCATGCTGTAATAGTTGCTAATATCTTCATAGATTGTTTTATCAACGACGCGCAATAATTTTTGATAATAAGATAGAGGGTCTTCTGCAAAAAATGGGTAAAAGCCTTGCTTAAGGTAGTTGTGAAAATGACCCAGCAGGCCCGGCGTGTTTGAAATATCCCTGCTGATGGTTGTGTAATTTTGCATTAACTCAGAAAATGTATACGGCTTGTGATCCATGTCAAATGAAAAGTTCAGGTATTCTCGAAAGGATAGTCCTGGCAAATGGTATATATTGGCACGACGTGAGAGATCGTAGCTGCCTTTAATCAAGTCCAGACTCGAACTTCCAGAGAAAAATATTTTGATTGCAGGAAACCCGTCGTAGATATTTTTTAATTCCTGATTCCAGTTTTCATATGTGTGGATTTCATCAATAAAAAAAGTGGTTATCGATTGCTTAAGGTAAAGCTCCTCAATAAAGCTATAGATTTTTTTTTCTTTAAAATAAATATGATCCGCCGAAAAATAAAACACATGATTCATCCCGGCATAATGCTGTTTGATTAATTGCAACAATAAAGTGGTTTTACCAACCCCGCGCGGGCCAATCAGTCCGGTCAACCGATTGCTCATATTAAACTGGTGAAATAAAAAACGGTGATGAAGCATGCTTGTTTCATCAAGCAGACGTTCGAATATCATTTGCAAAGAATCTAACATGCCACACCTTTTTCATTGATCCTCGGAGTTGGTTCCGAGAAAATGCAGTTTATCTCGGAGTATAGTCCGAGAATCCCTGCGGTGCAAGAATCACAGTGTAGTCCTTCGTCAACATTAAATACTTCGCCCACCATCTACAGATAACGTTTGCCCCGTAATAAACAAATTTTCTGCCAGAGATAGTACTGCCTGCGCAATAAACAAAGGGCTGCCGTGTTGTTTGAGTGGGGTTTTATCAATGATGTTTTGTTGTTGTTCTTCACTCAGCTGATTGCCTTGCTCTGGCCACATGATGGCCCCAGGAGCTACGGCGTTCACTCGAACGTTGGGTGCGAATTCTCGAGCCAGTGCTTTGGTTTGCATGCTGAGAGCCGATTTTGACTGGCAGTAAATGGCATACCCTTTAAGCGGTGTGTCTGCGTGAATATCCGTTATATTAATGATAGATCCGTGGGTTTTGGCGAGGTGTGGTAATGCCGCATGACTGAGTAAAAACGGTGCTTTGACATTCAGGTTAAACATGGCATCCCAATCGGTTTCGTTTCGCGTAAAAAGAGAAGCATTGTTAACCAATAAATCCATGCGACCTGCCCAGGTCAATGCATCGGCGATGAGTTGGTGTGCCGAATCAGGAAAACACAAATTGGCCGTTAATACGATGGCACTATCGGCTCGCATTCGATCCATGTCGTTGGCCAGCGCATGAGCTGCTGTGTGAGATTGATGACAATGAATGATCACACGATACCCTGCTGTATGCAGGTATTGGGCTATGGCTGCCCCAATGCGTCTTGCCGCTCCGGTGACCAGAGCAACGGGTGCATCTTGTTTGTTTGTCTGATTCAAGGTATGTTCCTCTTTTTTACAATAATGATGATAATGAGCTTATTCGAACACATATGCAAACGCGTGCAGCACGGCGCGATACCGTTCTCAGAATTCATGCAAGAGGCGTTATATGCGCCCAATCTTGGTTATTATACGGCAGGATTGCAGAAACTTGGCCCCGGTGGTGATTTTATTACGGCACCTGAATTAACCCCTTTATTCGGAAAAACACTGGCGAACCAATGCCAGCAAGTGCTTGTTGAACTGGATGCTCCCATTGTATTTGAATTTGGTGCGGGATCGGGTCGCTTGTGTGTTGACTTGTTAACTCATCTTGAACACCTGAATTCTCTGCCATTTGAATACCATATTCTTGAGGTGAGTAGTAATCTGCGGCATCGACAAGAGGAATTAATTCAGCTTGAAATTCCGCATTTGGCGAATAAAATTCGATGGCTCTCGACTTGGCCGGCACAACCATTTAACGGTGTCGTGATTGCGAATGAAGTGCTGGACGCCATGCCCGTGGAGCGCTTTTTGCAAACTTCGGATGGACTGTTGGACAGTTATGTCGCTCTGAATGAAGAAGCTTATCAGTTTTTGTTGGCAAACATCGAGAAAGGACTTCGCACAGGCAACCCCTCATCCGCCCTTCGGGCACCTTCTCCCCATGTCTGGGGAGAAGGGAATAATGAAGAAGGTCTATTAGAGAAAGGACTTCGCACAGGCAGCCCCTCATCCGCCCTTCGGGCACCTTCTCCCCATGTCTGGGGAGAAGGGAATAATGAAGAAGGTCTATTAAGAGAAGTATTCAAACCATCCACTAATCCCCGCCTGCTTGCGCATGTCCAGACCGTTTTGCCGCCAGATTTGTTTCCTTATCAATCTGAAGCGAATTTATTTATTGATGACTGGCTACAACAATGCCATGCTATGCTGAATAAAGGTGCGGTGTTTTTGCTGGATTACGGCTTCCCTCGCCATGAATATTATCATCCCGATCGACACCATGGCACGCTAATGTGTCATTATCGTCATCTTGCGCACACCAATCCTCTTATACACATTGGAGAGCAGGACATCACGGCTCATGTCGATTTTACCCACGTAGCCGATGCAGCCGTTGCGGCTGGATTTCACGTGGCAGGTTATACCAACCAAGCCTCTTTTTTGCTGTCGAATGGTTTGTTAAACTGCTTGGCAGAGATAGTTGATGAACGCGAGCGTGTGAACAGCCAGCAAGCCGTGAAACAGCTGATTCAACCGAATGAAATGGGTGAGTTGTTTAAAGTGATTGCATTGACTAAACAGCTTGATTTAGCGCTAAATGGTTTCCAACTACATGACAAACGTGTGAGCTTATAATATGACCCGATACCTGACTACAGTAGAACTGCAAAAAGAGTCCATGAAATTTTCTGCAGGCCATACCACCATTTTTTCCGCAACCGATCGAGAGCCCTTGCATGGCCATATGTATGGTGTGTATTTGGCGTTAAGTACCTGGGTTGAAGACAACGGCATGACGTTTGATTATCGATATTATAAAGAACGGATTCATGTCTTGTGCAAACATTTGAATCAAACGTTTCTTATGCCACAATTTTCGCCATTTTTGGAATATGCGGAAGATGATGATTATTATTATTTTACGTTTAATCACAAAAAAATACCGTTTTTAAAAGAAGACGTGACCTTGATGCCGTTAACCAATATTACGGTTGAAGAATTGTCACTCTGGTTTGTAACAGAATTGATAAAAGATAAGGAAGAGCTGGATCGTCATCGAATTGATAATATCGTGGTGAAAGTATTTTCTGCACCAGGTCAGTCGGCAAGCCATACCTGGCAACGCCCCTGAATGAAATCCATTGTTAAAATCTGCATTCCGCACACCAACCGTGACTTTTTTGATTACACGGCTACAGATGTTGAGCCGCAACCAGGTGCTCGTGTTTGGGTGCCGTTTCGCAACAAAACCCGTTTGGGCGTGGTGGTAGGTCTGGGCGCGCCTGAAAATGATACGATTACTCTTAAATCAATTGACTCCGTAATAGATGATACCCCCTTGCTATCCGCTGATATGTTAGCGCTGTGCCATTGGATGAGCCGTTATTATCAATCACCCCTGTCGGAAGTAATTCCTCTGGCCCTGCCGAAAAAATACCGGCGTGGCGATCCGTGTCAATTGCCCATGTCTGAGCATTATCAATTGACGGTCGTACCTGAGCAGGCACACATTCAATTGGGCGTGAAGGCACCTCGGCAACATGCTTTGATAGACTTTATCGCAGCGACCGCGGTGGCACCTTCCAAAAAAATGATTTTGCAAGCAGGATTTAGCGCAGCACAACTTAAAACGCTGGTAGCAAGCGAAATCATTACAGCAATTGAAAAAATCACCATGCCAATATTACCTGGTGAGTCTCCTGATGAACCGTTGCCTTTAAATGAAGAACAAGCCATGGCCGTTCAGGCCATCTGCGACAGTTTGCAATCGTATCGATGTTTTCTGTTGCAAGGCGTGACTGGTAGCGGTAAAACGGAAGTGTATTTGCAGGCTATCGCACAGGTTTTAGCCTCAGGTCGGCAAGTACTGGTACTGGTGCCAGAGATTGGCTTGACACCGCAATTACTGGCTCGTTTTACGGCACGTTTTCGTGAACCCATGGCGGTTATTCATTCGCATTTGAATGACACCGAGCGCCAACAAGCTTGGCAATTGGCAGCCGAGGGTGAGGTCAAACTGATCATTGGGACGCGCTCTGCGATCTTTACACCCATGCCTGCCTTGGGTTTGATTGTCATTGATGAGGAACATGATGCGTCATTAAAACAGATGGATGGAGTGCGGTATTCGGCACGTGATACGGCATTGATGCGCGCACATGCCGCCAATATTCCAATTATATTAGGCTCAGCAACACCCAGCCTTGAAAGCCTGCACAATTGCACAATAAAAAAATACACTTTACTGCCTTTGAACCAGAAGGCATTAGCCAGTACGCCACTACACTATCAAATACTGGATATTCGGAATCAGGTATTGCAACACGGCTTGGCTAGTCCCACACTGGCAACGATTAATGACCACCTGCAACAACAAAATCAGGTGCTGGTATTCATCAATCGCCGTGGTTTTTCACCCGTGCTATTGTGTCATCAATGTGGATGGATGGCGGACTGTCGCGCCTGCGACAGCCATTTAACCCTGCACCGCGGTATCAATCGCCTGATTTGCCACCATTGTGGATTGACGCAACCCGTTCCTAGGCATTGCCAAACCTGCAAGAGTCGCGAGCTGTTACCCGTTGGGATTGGTACGCAACGGGTTCATGATTATTTGACCACGCAATTTCCCGACACATCCATTATACGTGTTGACCGCGATGAAGTGAGTAAAAAACACGCGCTTGATGAGCGCTTGGCCCGCATCAGCACAGGGGAGGCACAATTGATTGTGGGCACACAAATGCTCGCTAAAGGACATCACTTCCCCCGTTTGACCCTGGTCGTGGTGCTCGACACGGATAATGGTTTTTATAATCAGGATTTTCGTGCGCTGGAGCGCTTGGGTCAGCTATTAACCCAAGTCGCGGGACGCGCAGGCCGTGCTGAATTTCCAGGACAGGTTATTATTCAAACCCATTTACCACAACATCCCTTACTGAATCTTCTCATCCAGAAAGGGTACGATCCGTTCGCACAATCTCTGCTGACCATGCGCCTGCAAGCCGCCATGCCACCTTATCATTTTCTTGCCGTGATGCGGGTGCAAGGTAGTGACCAGGCGACGTTATTACAATTTTTACATGCTGTAAAAGATCATCTGAACGCCGCTGAAGTAGATGTATTGGGTCCTGCACCTGCGCCGCTGGCAAGAAAAGCTGACCAGCATCGCATGCAATTACTGATGAAATCATCTTCGCGAAAAAAACTCCACGCGGCCTTAACGCACATGCGTGACTGGTTGGTAAAAGATAAAATGAGCAATCGCGTGCGCTGGAATATCGACGTTGATCCGATGGATTTATCTTGAATTTCTATAATGTATGAAACTGTCATATTTGACAAAAATAATAAGATTATCTATAGTTTGGTTATAAATAATGGTAATTTATGTACGAAGCTGTCATTAAATGACAGTATCAGGATTGAAATGACGGGATCTTTGGAAAACGTTTTAAATGGTTATCAGCGACCTTGGTTAACGGACGTCGATATCAGTCTATTGGCGAAAGGAACGCCAGACAGCCGCTATAGCCAAATCAAACGATTATTGGCGCAGGATAAATTGTTACATATTCGCAGAGGTTTGTATTGTTTTGGTGACAGGATGGGGCAACGTGTTAAACCACATCCGTTTGAGTTGGCACAATACATCTATGGGCCATCCTATATTAGCCTTGAGGCAGCACTTGGTTTTCATGGATTAATTCCAGAAGCGGTGTATGAAATAACCAGTGTCTGCATCAAGCGCTCAAAAGTATTTAACACACCACTGGGAATTTTTAGTTACGCCCACTTGCCGATTGAAAATTTTTACTTGGATGTTGATATTGTAACCGCAAATAATGCTAGATTTTTTGTCGCCAAACCTTGGAAGGCTATTTGTGATTACGTGTTTTGTTATAAAAAAGACTGGACTGGGTTGGAGCCGTTATTTGAAAGTTTGCGTATAGACCCAGATGAACTGCCCACACTGGGTGATAAAGAGATGGAAATGCTAGATGCGTACTATCATAATCAGCGAATAAGTATCTTTTTAAAGAAAATCAAAAACGAGATGACAGGGGTGTAAATCACATGAGTATAGACGTCATTCAGAATCGTTTGTTGACTTACCAGAGTCAAACAATTCTCGAACAGGAACATGCGCTTAAAGAGATTACACAGGAAATTGCGCTACAGGCTTTGGCGCGTGCGGGATTTTTCCGTGTGGCGGCTTTTCAGGGAGGGACTTGTCTCAGAATTTTGTATGGACTTGAGCGATTTTCAGAAGATTTGGATTTTGTACTGGATAAAGCAGATCATCAATTTAATTGGACGAATTACTTGAGTACCATGCGTGACGAATTCAGTGCTTATGGTTTCACATTAGAAATAAATGATAAAAAAAAACTGGGGCGAGCCATTCAAACTGCATTTTTAAAAGCAGACTCTGTTGGTGGCCTATTAATCATTAAAGACATGTCCACGCAACACACTCGGTTAAAAGTTAAACTTGAAATTGACACTAATCCACCTGACGGTTCAACTTATGAACTTAAATATCTTGATTTCCCATTATCATACAGCATTAAAACACAGGATTTACCGAGTTTATTTGCCAGTAAAATCCATGCGTTATTATGTCGACCATATGTAAAAGGCAGAGACTGGTATGATTTCGTATGGTACGTCGCAAGAAAAACACCTATTAATTTTTCATTATTAACTCACGCTATTAACCAGGCTGGCCCTTGGAAAGGACAAAACATCGGTGTCACTCCACAATGGTTTTTACATGCATTAAAAACAAAAATTGATGCGATTGACTGGGACGTGGCCAAGAAAGATGTGGCCCGTTTTTTACGAGCAAGAGAACTGACAGTAATTGACCTGTGGTCGAAAGATTTTTTTCTCTCAAGGGCGGAAAAATTGGAGAATTATTTCGGTTCCGATTTATCAAATAAAATTCCTTAAAACACAGGCCGCGTAAAGCGGTAAATTCATAAAATTTCCTTGCTCATCAAAATTTTTGGGTGAAAGTCGAATGATTTTTTTAGAATTGTATTTTTCTTGAAATGAGATGAGACTTTTTTTGTGTTGTGTTAAACCGCTTTTAACTTCTATTGGGTATATGTGACCTTCTTTCTCAATGAGAAAATCTACTTCAGCTTGGCTGTTACTTTTCCAATAATATAGTTGCTCACCCATAAAGGCTTTCATTTCTTTTGCACAATAGTTTTCAATAAGCGCACCTTTGTATTCGGTGTACAATGAGTTTGTTTGTGTCACTACTTGCTGGATTTTGGACAAAAAATTGAACGAATTACTATTAATTGGAATAACGTCCGTTTTTTTAAAGTCGAATCAATATTTGGAGATTGAGATGGTTGGCATCTGTAAACTCGATAATCCTTAATGCCGAACAGGTAAAAAAATAAAACAATAAGAATAAATATTGAGAATAGTGAAAAACGTAGTCTATACTTAAGTCAATAAAAGCGCATTCACGAAAAAAGTGCTGTAAGGGTGGTGTATAGCGTGCTGGTTCAACTTAGCCGCACAGCCGTTACAAAAGCCTACTTGTAATTGTTTTTTTAACGACTCAACGTTGGATTTATATTCAAGATGGAGGTTATAATGCCATACGAAACAGAAAGGCTAAAAGATCTCAATACATTCGAAAAATTGCTCAAAGCATGGGTTTCAACTAAAAAGACGCCTGCCGACTTAAGGCCTGCAATTGAGATGTTGGCCAAGTTCAATCTACCAACTCAACCACAAGACATGGTCGAAAATAGATGGCGTCCTCCCTTTGTAAAACTATGTAACGCGGCTTTAAGTGACGTTAAACAAAAGGGCGAGCTTTTTGAGGATCTTGAAAATTTAAAAAACTCAATTCAATTCACCAGTCCAGCTCAAATAAAACAACTTTTAGATGACTTATTCGATCCAAAAAACACTGAAAAAACTCCTAAGAATGAAACCGCAGCAACACGCATTATAAATACATTTAATACGTCCTTAATGAATCTGAAAGAGAAACTGCAACTTGCTGAAAAATCATCCGATGTCAGTGTTCAAACACCTGTTAAAAACACGGAAATACAATCCAAAACGGAAATACAATCCAAAGTAGTCGACCCTAGGCCTGTCGTTTCGAGAGGAAATGACAATGTGACGCACCCTCAGTCCAACCAAGGGGTACCGCAAGACAAGCTTATGACTGCAGAGGTTATAATACCAAACAAAAAACTAGAGTCAACGCCGAAAGATATAATACCTCTCGATGATGCAGAAAAACTTTCAAGCACTCCTGATAATGAAACCGCAGCAAAACCCATTATAGAGACATTAAATACGTCCTTAATGAATCCGAAAGAGGAACTGCAACCTGCTGAAAAATCATCCAATGTCAATATCAGTGTTGAAACACCTGTTAAAAACACGGAAATACAATCCAAAGTAGTCAACTCTAAGCCTACCGTTTTGAGGGTAAATGACAAGGTGCCGCCCCCTCAGCCCAACCCAGGGGTACAGAAAGCCGATCGTGCAAAGGCTGTAGATAATATAGAACAGCTATTTGCGCTACAAAAAAACGAGCCCACAAAAACAAATTCCACACGAGCCGATCCTAATACTAATGTCCCCAAAAAAGCAGCTAAGGTTAGCTTTATTAAAGATGAAAAGAAAATCAAAGCATATACAACAATTGTAGATAACCTCATTGTCCAGGCTAACACAGATTCTTTAACCCCTGTAGCGTTTCAAACCATCATGCAAAAGAGTTTTAATGGCAGTAAAATTAATTCAAATGACCCCGCTACGCTTGAAGAGTTGAAAAAAGAATTGGCTCTTACAGGCCGTTCATCATGGCTGTCCGAAGAGGATATTAATATACAATGTTCGCGATTAAAATCAAAAATTGAGGAGCTAGATCATCTAATAGAAGTAATGGTAGACGCGAACAATAAAACCATCAAAACCATACAACCGCTAACTATGAATAAAAATGTCGACACAACAAGCGCTACTAATGATAATGATACTTCCTCACCTCCTGCCAAGAAAAAGCCTGAATTGGTTGACTCTATAGAACATTCCACCGTTATGAAAAATATTGCTCAAGCGGCTGATTTTTTGCGTAAATCCATGTCCGGAAACAAAGTGAAGGCTACTCCAACACCCACTACTGAATCACTGAACGAGAAGCTCGAAGATTTTGGCTTTACACAGAACGATTCATTGACAATTGAAAAGCTGGAAGAAGCATATCAGAAGAAAAACCGTGATCTTGACACGCAAGCAACATTTGCCCTTGAGGACCTTGGTCAGTTAGTTGAGACTTCTGACCATGAGGACGTTGCTTCAAGGCTCCGCGAAAAAAAGGCGGTATTGTTAAGTGACTACCAAGCGTTGGTAGAAAAATATAACGAAGATCTACCATTCAATGATGCACTAACTAAATTAAATAAAACGATAAATAATTTACATATGGATGGGAAATCAGCTCCTCTACTTAATTATGCAGAGAACATCAGAAACAATATTCAGGATCTCAAAGACTTGAGTGTCGGGAAAAAATCTGATCGGGAACTTCTCATCAAATTGACGAAGGGACTAAACCTTTTGAGCGAGTTTGTGCAAATCAAGGACCTCAAAGAACTTCCGCAGAGTTTAGAGGACTTGGATACATTCCAAAAAACATTGCCAGACAAAAAAAGTTTGTTACCGAATCACAATCTTTCCAAACTCTTAGCTGCAGGCGTAGGGATGGCCATAGGCGGAGAAACTGTCATAAAAAAAGGTTTTGCGATTTATAGAAACTCCGAATATGAAAACGCCATGACTACTCTGCAAGGTACAATTATAACAAATTTAGCAAGTGATAACTTGGCTGCAAAGGCTTTAGCTGCTGGAGCACAAGACTCTCTCAATGCAATCAAGCTCATCAAATGGAGTGGAGACAATTCGAGCCAAGTCAAAGAGTTAACCGCCGGGCTGAAGGTAATGAATGATACTTTGAAAGATCCAACAAAGTGGGATACCTTGCAGAAAGCCGCTGTATTTGGAGACAGCCTTCCTCCAAAGTCCAGTCAAGCCATGGCATACTTAAAATTTCTAGCACCTCTGGCCGTTGTAGTGGGCGTTGGAATATACGTCTCTGCCGTTGTATTTTCGAATGTACCAGGCCTTAGTCTAATCTCTCCTTCCATCCGGACACTTGGCTTCAAATTGGCAACCGCCGGAATGGTCGCATTACACCTAGAATTGCCAAAAGATCTTGCATTCGCGATGAAAGGAGCTGTGGCTCCGCAATTAGCCGTCAGCGGAGCAGCCAAGCTCACAACGCTAAAGACCATGGCTCAACTGGAAACTGAGGCCGGGCCAGATAAAACACAGATTAGTCGGAATAACCTTGTTCAAAGCATAATCAATACTGCTGAATCTGGACAGAGTGACCGGACAAAAAGTAATCTAACCCGTACAATGCAGGCTTTTAAAAAAGTTTATCAGGAACAGAAAGAAAACAGTGAGCTTGGTAAGCGCAAAGATGAATCGGATGCTGTTGAAAATCCACTACATCAAGGATCAAAAAAGTCGCCGTAGAGGATCAGTGATAGATACTTGTTGAGCCAAGGCCCAACCTAGTTGTCCTGCATCACATCACAAGAAAGATGTGGTCCGTTTTTTACGAGCAAGAGAACTGACAGTAATTGACCTGTGGTCGAAAGATTTTTTTCTCTCAAGGGCGGAAAAATTGGAGAATTATTTCGGTTCCGATTTATCAAATAAAATTCCTTAAAACACAGGCCGCGTAAAGCGGTAAATTCATAAAATTTCCTTGCTCATCAAAATTTTTGGGTGAAAGTCGAATGATTTTTTTAGAATTGTATTTTTCTTGAAATGAGATGAGACTTTTTTTGTGTTGTGTTAAACCGCTTTTAACTTCTATTGGGTATATGTGACCTTCTTTCTCAATGAGAAAATCTACTTCAGCTTGGCTGTTACTTTTCCAATAATATAGTTGCTCACCCATAAAGGCTTTCATTTCTTTTGCACAATAGTTTTCAATAAGCGCACCTTTGTATTCGGTGTACAATGAGTTTG
>JABDAB010000013.1:0-13140 GCA_013289415.1 Gammaproteobacteria bacterium | reverse complement strand
CCAATAATATAGTTGCTCACCCATAAAGGCTTTCATTTCTTTTGCACAATAGTTTTCAATAAGCGCACCTTTGTATTCGGTGTACAATGAGTTTGCTTGTGTCACTAATTGTGGTGAGGCATTTAACTGTGCGCCGAGCAGCCCTGTGTCTAAATAGTACAATTTAAAACTATTGGACAGAATGTAGGTGTCTAAAGGGGGGGCAATATTGTTGGTTTCATAAGCTAAATAAATTAAACCGGCTTTTCTCAACCACTCAATCGCTAGCTCATAACGTGCATATCGAGCACCGCTTTTGAGATCATTGAATTTAAATTTCTTATTTTCTTTAGCCAATTGTGATGGAGTTGACTGCCAAACTTGCGATATTTTTAAAGATTCATCAGGTGTTGTTGTGTATTTTGAAAAATCGTTTGCATAAGAATTTTGAATATTTTTTTGGATGTTACGAACTTTTTGAATATCTTGACAGGTCCGATAGCTTTCAACGACCTCTGGCATACCGCCAATAAAAAGAAAAATCCGAAAGTGATGGATTAATTTTTCATGGATGGCTCTCGGTAATGGGTTTAGATCGTCTTTTTCTTCAAGCAAAGTTTTGAGCAGATCTTCGCCTATTGCCTGTAAATATTCCAAGAAGTTAAAGGGGTAAAGTTGCAGAAAATTTACTTTGCCTACCGGAAAAGAGGTTGCGCGGCCGATGCTGACGCCTAATAATGAACCGGCGGCGATCAAGTGATACTCATTGGATGTTTCGTTAAAATATTTTAAACTGGTCAGCGCACGCGGGCAGGCTTGAACTTCATCAAAAATAATGATGGTATTGTCTGCCTTAATCTTTTTGTTTATGTAAAATGAGAGTTGCTCAATTAAGTAATCGGGGCTGAGTTTACCGTCAAATAAGGTCGACAAACCGGGATCTTCTTCAAAATTACAGTAAACCACCTCTTGGTAATTTTCTTTTGCAAAGAGTTTGATCAGATAAGTTTTGCCTACTTGACGAGCTCCCTCAAGTATCAACGGTTTTCGATCAAGTGATTTTTTCCATTGAAGAAGAGATTGCAACAAGGTTCTTTCCATTAAATGCACCTTAAAGTGACATATGCAGCAAATAAACATAGCAAAAAATGCTAGAAAAGGCAAGCTTTAGGGTGTTTCCTGTCACGTCTGTACTCTTGGTTGATATCGTCAGAAATAAAATGTTATATTGGCCTTGGTTTTTGTTGCGCGTTATTGCAGAACATGGGATATACAAATGTTCTCTCACTAGCGAGTGGTATGCAGGGATGGATTGATGCAGGTTATGGTATTGAACAGGCACTAGCATCATGAATATATAATTTAAACTTGGAGAAACCAATGACTATTTGCATGTACAATGCTTCCGTTCCAATTTTCAAGCAGCTACTGGGTGCTTTGAGCGCCATTTTAGGCAAGGCTGAAACGCAGGCAATAAACAATAAAATGACTCCTGATTTATTGCTGCAAGCCAGTTTATTTCCAGACATGTTTAATTTAATTCGCCAGGTACAAATCGCTAGTGATTTTGCAAAAGGGATCACTGCACGTCTGGCAGGGGTAGAGCCGCCTGTTTATGAGGACAATGAAGTCAATTTTCAGGAATTACAGTCCCGCATTGCCAAAACGCTTCTTTTTATTTCAAGCGTAAAACCTACCCAAATAAACGGTAGTGAGGAACGCGATATCATTTTACGGCCTGGAACGCCGAAAGAGAAAACATTCACGGGCCAGGATTACCTGCTGCACTACGGACTTCCTCAATTTTTCTTCCATGTCACAACAGCCTACGATATCTTAAGAAGCAAGGGGATTGAAATAGGCAAGCGCGATTATATGGGCACGTTTTAATTCTGGCATTCCCTACGTCATCCCGAATAGCCCAGCCCCTTTGGGGGCAAACATCGAAAAAGAACTTTTTTTGATCTAAAGTCGTCTTTCTTTTTTACAGTTTGAGCATTAAAATTCAAACGCATTTCATTTTTTTCGAGTGCCCTGTCGAAAGCCGCGGAATCCAGAATTGTTGATCTAAAATTGGCATGATGCCATTCTTTTTATTCATCTTGATGTTTTTTGTGATACAATGACCCCGTTGATCTTTGGTTCTGTATTTCTTGAGACATTACACAGGGTTGTATTTTTATGCAAGAAGGTGGGTTGTTAGCCAACATAGCAGATGTTAAGTACTTACACGGCAACATTACTTGTCAGTTTTTATCACTGAAAGACATGTTAAAATTGATGTTCATTATTTGCTCAAGTAACACGCGGAAAAACTCCTCTTGGTATATAAATATGTTGAATGAGACGCTAGGGCTGTGTTTTCCTATCATTTTCGGAGCCAATGCGCCAAGATATCATCGAAAACCATACACCTCCCCACAAAAAGAATTTTTAAATGGATACTATACCGCTGGTTTTTTTAAATTCAGTCAGGGCGACAAAACGATTGAAGATCAACAATGGAACGCACTCAAAGTATATGATAGCGTAGGCGATAATGCGCTCATTCTACTCGACGCCTTAAGTCAACAACAAAAGAAAATACAAATTGCTGATATAGCACCTGAAAATCAAATCAAACCTCTGGCACGCTCGATTTATCAGATTGTACTTGCACCTAAACAAACGACTAGCATTGTGGTATCCCTAAGCCCTTTACTTGAGATGTTCAGCGATGAAAATAAGTGTTTGGATGCTTTGCAGACGCTTACCGTTTTGTTGCATAAACTTGATATAACTGAGATCGAGGCTCAATATCATGACGTGATTTTGCTTTTTTTGGCTAAGCTTCGCAAAATAAAAGATCCAGGTTGGAACAAATGTGTTACTCAAGCATTAGATGCCATGTTTATAAAGCTTAAAACCACAGAAAATAAATTATGGTTTGTTGGACAGTTAATTTCCATGCTTAAAGATCTCAACAGAAGAATGCGCTTTAGTGTTTTGATAGCATTTGAAAAATGGATGCCCCAATTAAATACGCTCGAGCTTCAATTCGTCATTGATCACTTATCAAGGATATTTGATGAAGACGATTCAGAGTTCTTTTGTAGTATTTTAGTCGGGCTTTTCGACGGTTTCCATAAAAAAAATCTGGGACGTTTGTTAGTTGCCCAACTAAAACCAACAATCAATCAAAAAGTAACACGACATTTATTGAACAAATTGATCGATGCAGAAGTCGGTGATGAATATTCCCAAACGAGAAACATCATCATAGCATCGATTCATCAATTGGATGCTATATTGTTGCTGAGATGGATAACTACTGTATTAGCCCCTTTCAACGATCTAACACCACCTGCTCATCTTACTGAATCCCGTCTTCGCGCCCTACGTATGATGGCCCTAGATATGATAAAAGAACTGGTTCAAACCGTACAAACAAACGATTTACTGCAATCTATAGCAAAATTGTTATTCACGCTTATCGAAATGCCACAGTCGTGGATAGCCCAAGAAGATTTGTCGATAATATGCCAATTAATTGATAGGTTTGAGCCAACAGATACTCAAAAATATACCGACCGCATATTAGCACTACTCAAAGATCCAGTATTAGAGCCGAATTCGTTCGTGTCTTTGAGTGTTGTGACGATGGTTACTGGTTTGATATTTAAACTTGGCATGGCAGAAGCCTTATCGCTGATTAATCGCCTATTTATAAATCTTGATCCGGATCCGGATTCGGATCTTTATTCTGACAAGATAATTATAAGAAAGCACGTTAGCGATTTTCTGGAACGATGGACAGTTACAGTGAAAGCAACTGATATACCCCTATTGATTGAACATATCTTAGCGATGCTCAATGATTCGAGGCCGAGTGTGCGTTATTACGCGCTTTATATGCTAAAAACGGTGATACAGCAATCAGAGATCATTCCGAAGTCTATTTGGCTGTCGACGCCTCTTTTATTAAAGAAACTTGATGAACGAGTCGGTGGGGTGAGGAGTTATCCCGCTTTACACGTCTTCTTGGCGTTGATAGATAAACTTGAAGACACGGCGCTTCAGGAATACTTATTATTTATATTAGACAATATCGAAGATGGTGTTAAAAAAGCAGACGAACATCTATTCGATGTACTAGATTCGATAATAGCACGACGACCACAATTGAGTGCAACAGAAGTTCAGCTCGTGAGTACCTTTTTATTAAAACAACTAAAAATAAGATCCTGGTACTACACAAGCGATCTTAAGCACCTAGAGAAATGGCTTCCCAAATTAGGTATCACTTCATTTCCAGCAATGGCTGATTTTTTGTTAGATTTGGTTAACTACGCAAATTGTTCTGCAGTGTTAAGTGTGATCAAAGCATGGATTCCTACGTTAAGTGCTGCTGAAACTCAGCGATTGAACGGTATATTAGTCAGTATAATCAGTAGTCCACGCCTTGACAGTTCTGTTTTCGATAAAACTCTTGATATAATATGTCGTTTGGTTGAACTGAACCGTAGTGATATTCCATTATTGATAACAACCAATTTTGTATTAAATCAATTAGCATGCCATGAGATAACCTCTACTATTGAAAGCGCAGTACAAGCTACTTTATTTTTGTTGATGTCTAAATTAGAAGTAACAGACAGGATAGCGCTAATGGCTTCCAGATTAGAGCGATTACCTCAGCACAAAGACGCTTTATCCGCTACCAGAGGATTGATTCCCTTTATTGGAAAAGAAATAACACCATGGATAACAACCTTAATCACCCTAGTCAAACATAATAACACAAGGGACCATAAAAAAGTTTTGGATGTGATAGATTTGTTTATACCTAATATGACAGAAAAAAACGCTCAATTTGTTGTCACTGAATTGATGCATCATCTCAATCAAGAAAATTCAACGCTCCGAAAAAACGATATGTTCAACACAATAAAGGCTATCGTGAGTTATCATCCCCAATATGCGCACCAATTGAATCACGTGGGTGAATCATTGGAAAAATTCTATATCACACTGATGCTCGATATGGTGGTAAAAGCATTACCAGTACCAAACGAGCAAAGTGACAGCGATCAACCAGAGCAACCAGAGCAACCAGAGCAACCAAGTATCCTCTCGATATAGCAGGGTAACCTCAAGCCCCCGTCTTTGCTTCGCCTGCGGCTCCTCGCAAAGACGGGTCATACAAATTGGCTTTTTTCTTTATGGATTTGAGTTTGGACAAAGCCACATGCAAAAACACGCATGTAGCTGGTCCAAATAATTGAGATCTCGATTTAATAGGAGGTTTGAGTATAATCATGCATTATCGCAAACCTCCTATTAAATACGCTAACCTTTCTCAATACCCATGAACCACACACATGGACAGAAGGACATGAGTCTTTTTTCATGTTCTTTTGTCCAATGTCCAATTATGGAGTCGGCCCATAATGTGTGTCAGGCTGAGACTCATCTTTACTCGCGTGGCTTCCAAGTGCTTTCGTCATTGAATCGCCTAACGCTGCAGCGATAGAAACATTAGGTTGGCCTGATTGCATCTTTAGCGCATCCTGCTGTTTTAATGTTGCTTCTAAGGCAGCAATCTTTTGTACGGAGTTGGTCATAACTTGATTAATACCGGCTAACAATTGATCTTGTGCTGCTATAAAATCCGCTGGTAATTGCTCTCGTTTTAGTTTTTTTACATCTTGCTGAGTACGTATTTCTAAATAATCATCAATATTCATTGAACCAGGTAAATATAAGTGTGTATTACTGCCTTTTCCATGAGTTTTTGGTGCCGTATATTCGCCATTAAATCCTATAGTCACGGGCGAAATCGTCATAAGATGATCACATTCACCTGATAAAAGGGCAAGCAAACCAGGATCTGCATTAACCGTCTGATAAGTAGCTTGGGTCATGCTTTTCCATTTTGACAGTAATCTCGATAAGCCGCGGAAACTTCCTAAAAGCGATTCATCATTCTTGTACTGAGCCATGCCATTGTCAACGATAGTCCTTAAGCGTTCCCCTGTTTCAGATTGATAATCATTGAGAACGGCTTCAAAGCATTGTCTCTCTTCTGATGAGATCGCATTTTCTAATTTATTCAGGTAATTGGGTAAAGCTATTTTTCTATCATTTTCTAATAAATAGTTTTTAAAACTATGAATCAATGTTCTTAAATGGCCTAGTACGTCATGTTCATCCGCTTTATCAATTAAATTGAAACACTCAGGAGCATTCTTAATTGACGTAGAGTTGATTTCAGTCGTGGAAAATGTTTCATAAAAGTCTGTGTTTTTAAATGCATTTAGCCATTTGAGTGTTTTAGCTTGAGCTGCGTCAAACTCTGAATCAGGTGCTTTTCCTTTTTGCCATAAAACCCGAAGATTATAACTGCCAGTCAATGCGAGGTCATGGGAAGAAAATACAGTAGGTTCACTCTCAATTAAATCTTGAAATTCACGCATGGGTTTAATCGCAATCACCAAAACGTTTTCGTTACTTTGTAAGAAGTTTGATACGTTTTTAAGTGATTCGGGTTGCATGTCTGTATGCAATTTTTTGTTATTATTAGGATATTGCTCCAGGATCCATTCACATTCTTGATCACTTAACCAATCTTGACCTTCATTTTGAAAGGTTTTCTGAGATCCAGTATAGTCGCTATAACCCCGAATTACGGAAACATCCACATTCGTTAATAATTCTAATTTTTTACTGGCAGATAACATTTTTTGCATACGCGCTGCTTTTATCACCGAATTACCTTCCCCAACTAGAAAGGCGACTTTGAGTCTATCTGACGTTGTTTTTGCTTGCTCTGTGATTTTATCGATAAAAATCAATAAACTAAACATATCATCGGGTTCAAGATCTGTACAAAATAGGAAGTTTTGGTGATGTTTTAGCATGATGTTAGCTCCAAATTAGTGATTGTTATGTCCATATTGTATCACAATTTGTCTTGATTGGCTATTTTTCTGCAATTTTTCAATTTACCCCGATCCCATTTGGGCTGCGGAGTCGAGTATAAAAATTAAACGCCTTGCCGCGCTTTTTACAACCCCAAACTGTAGGATTAGCATCAAAATATCCCGCAAATGCACCATCTTGACGCGCTAAGGCATAATCAAACAATCCATATTGTTGTTGCCACTGCTTCATAAACGAGGCAGTCTTCGCTTTATCTCGTGCCTCAAGATATTGTAAGACGAACGCTTCTCCAAACAACTCCACATGATCATTGATAAACAGTTTGTAATGCGGTGCATAATATAATACAAAACCACCCTGTATGAATTCATTAAACAAACGACCCACAGCACCAAGTTGTTTTGGCTCATTTTCCTGCAACACCTCAATCATATCAATCGGCCAATCGTCAGGATTAAAGGGAGTAGCTCGATGCATCACTTGTAACGCACACAGGAAGAGCATTGTCACGATAACACAGGCTAACAAGGGTCGCACTAATGGCCGGTGAATGCGTGTCTCTCGCGGCTCATAAATATGAGGCCAAACATCCATCAGTGTAAGGCCTGCAAGTAACGTAAATAACGACTCTTGGCGAATATGTAAAAAGCCTTGTATACCTAAAAAAAGTGGCGTCAACCAAACCACTCGCCATCGCACACAGGGAACACTGAGGATAGCAACGATGTATAAGATGAACACCGCCAAAAACATCAAACAGGCGGGGTTTGAATACATGACATAAAACGGGTACCACTCAACGATGAAAAATTCCAAATGTTGATGGATCATGTGCCACCACATAGCAGGCAACTTCACCCCATATGGCCCCATAAATGCTGTGACCACACACAGAAGCACAACACATTGACATTGCAGGGTGGTTTTCAGTGAATCCAACGGAGACTGCAATCCAAGCATGCGCCATACGATCCAACCCAGTAACGTCAACTCCAATAAACACATCCCTCCTAACGCACCAGGATGGGCGTTCGACCAGACCCAATATCCCGGGATCAACCACAGCAATGTTTTTAATGAACATTGTTTGGTTTCATAGGCAATCAGTGCATATTGAGTCAGCACCATCCCTATCATGGTGAACAGTAACGGACGAATAATAATATGTGGAAACACAGAAAACAGTAACATGCATAGCAACAATAACACTACAACAGGATGATATCCTTTTCGGATAAACAGCATTCCCATCCACGTGAATAATCCAGCCATCAACACCAGAGACATCATCAATAAACTGTCTAACCCACCCAGACGATTTAACAAAGCCATAATAATTTCGGCGAGCCAACCATGTGAAATCCATGGAACATTCGCCATGGTAAACGTATACGGCTCATGATATATCAGTCCATCGTGAAGTATTGTTTCTCCCATCACGATATGTTGAAAAGTACCGCCATCGACAGGGAAATAAGTCCACATGAATCGTATGAGAACTATAAAAAACAAAAAAAATAATCCGATTTGCCAATCCATGCGTCTAAATACGGCCATAACCTATTCCTATTAATTCGATTCTGCCTCCAAACCTTGCGATTCCCGTCATAGTAAACTATATTTCTATCATCACACTCAAGAGTTAATTGGTTAATATGGCGAAAATAGCTTTATATTTAGCCGGCGGTGGGGCGCGAGGTGCTTATCAGGTCGGAGTATTGAAAGCAATCAGCCATATATTGCAAGTCGAAACGTTGCCTTTTGCAATGGTTAGCGGGGTCAGCGTAGGCAGCATTAATGCCGCTATTCTTGCCCAGCATGCTGATGACTTTCCTGCTGGCGTTGAAAAACTGGAGACGTTATGGCGAGACATTCATTGTCAGGATATTTTTAATTCGAGCAATTATGAGTTAGGTAAATCGGTTGTACGAAACTTAGGCCATATTGTTATAAAGCAACGTCAGACGGGGCGATTACTGGACACCGGCCCCCTCCACCAATTTATTAATAACAACATTGATTTTGAAAAAATAAAAGTGAACATTGATAATAACCAGCTGGAGTGCATGGAGGTTATTAGTCATTGCTACGAAACCCAGCAAACGATTTCTTTCTACCAACACCGTCATCAGGAATTTGAAGATTGGTGTTACCCACGTCATATTAGTCAGCGCGCAGAAATAAGCATGGAGCATATTCTTGCCTCCAGCGCGCTTCCTCTTTTTTTTCCGACGGTTACCATTGATGGACTGCATTATGGCGATGGTAGCATGGGTCTGATATCACCTTTGCGCGGTGCAATACGCCTCAATGTTGAAAAAATTCTAATCCTCGGAACCCGTCAGTTACCCTCATTTACAGAGCCCGAAAAATTGCGTAACCGTGACATTGGTCTTGCCCATATTCTGGGAAATATGTTAAACGGTTTGTTTTTGGATAATCTTGATCGCGATATTGAAACGGTGAATCGCATGAATGATATTGCCAAGTTGCTCTCTATGTGGAAAAAACGTCGTTCACCTTGGCGGCCCATTGAAACGATGCATCTTCGTCCTAGTGCAGATATTGCTAAAATTGCCCAGTCAAAATATTCAGCCATGCCCACGTTATTGCGCTTTCTTCTGAATTCACTGGGAGCCCAAAGCCATTCCGGTGACTTATTGAGCTTCCTATTGTTTGAAAATGAGTTTACATCGGAATTAATCGATTTAGGCTACATTGATACGTTGGCCAACCCGGAAGTGATTACTGCATTTTTTAAATAAGTTTTTAAGGTCATTATGCGCCAGTTAACTATAGTTGATCAATTACTCTGCCATGTAGATATGGCAGTGCGTACATTACTCCCGCCGAAACAACGCGGTTGTAATCGCATTAGTCCCGGGCAGGCCGCAACGACACCATCATTAAGCGCGGATGAGCAGCGTCACGTCGCAGGATTAATGCGTGTGAATCACGCCGGAGAAGTGTGCGCTCAGGCTCTCTATCAAGGGCAGGCGTTAACGGCTCAGTTAACTACGGTGAAAGAACAAATGATGGACGCTGCTGCGGAAGAAATCGATCATCTGGCCTGGTGTGAACAACGATTGTATGAATTAAATAGCCAACCCAGCAGGCTTAATGCGTTTTGGTACAGCGGCTCTTTTATGCTTGGTGCATTGGCAGGTTTGGCCGGCGATCGCTGGAGTCTTGGTTTTGTGGCTGAAACGGAACGTCAGGTCGCCGCACATTTACAACGGCATTTACATGATATCCCGGTGCAGGATATGAAAACCCGGGCGATATTGACTCAAATGCAGGAGGATGAAGCGCATCATGCTGAGGTCGCGCATGCCGCGGGCGCTGCTGATTTGCCTGTTTTTGTTAAAGACTTGATGAGCGGTGTATCAAGGCTGTTAACCCATAGCAGTTACCATATCTAATGGATCATAACACTCTGTTCATCCTATTGGTCATTTTGATGGCTTACGCCTTTGATTTTACCAACGGCGTTCATGATGCGGCCAATACCATCGCAATCATCGTAACTACGCGTGTTTTAACCCCGAGGCAAGCGGTAATGTGGGCCGCTTTTTTTAATTTCATTGCATTCTTATTTTTCAATTTAATGGTCGCCAAAACGATTGGCAGTGGTCTGATTGATCCGGGCATTGTTAATGTAAAACTTATTTTTGCGGCACTCACAGGTGCTATATTCTGGAATCTTGTCACCTGGTTTTTCGGGCTACCATCGAGTTCATCGCACGCTTTAATTGGTGGATTAGCCGGCGCTGCCGTTGTCCGCGGGGGCTTTGGTTCGCTCAAATTAGCTGGATTTATTAAAGTTGCTATTGGAATGTGCATTGTACCGGTGGTTGGATTGTTGATTGGCATGGCCACAAGCTTTGTGTTCACCCGACTGTTTCAAAATATGGCCGTTAAAAAAACCAACAATATATTCAAAGGGCTCCAACTGGTATCGTCTGCCATGTTAAGCTTGACGCATGGAGGCAATGATGCACAAAAAACCATGGGAGTAGTAGCTGTATTACTATTTTCTGCATCATGGCTGGATGATCCATCTTACATTCCACTGTGGATTGTCATGTCCTGCCACGCGACGATTGCCTTGGGAACTTTAATGGGCGGATGGCGAATCGTCCGCACACTGGGCACCAAAATCACACCACTGAATGCAATGCGTGGATGCGCAGCGGAGACTGGCGCTGCCGCCATTATTTTTGCAGCCACAGATTTTGGAATACCTGTGTCAACCACGCAAACCATAACGGGATCCATTACAGGCGTTGGGTTGTTAAAAGGACTAACCGGTGTTTATTGGCCAATGCTAAGAATGATTTTCATATCCTGGGTACTGACTATCCCTGCCGCAGGGCTTGTTGCAGGACTTATTATGCTAATAATGTGAGGATGGGGTGCAAACTTGCATCCACATAAGGGTCGCATTAGAATATACTATTGAAAATCATACCCCTGCCAAATGCAAAATATCGAATGAAGTGCATACTGCTCTGTTTACTATTGATTGCCTGGATGCCAAACGCGACGGCTCAAAATAAAGCCGCGTCTGGTAATGGTTGGCCACGCGGGTTTAATACAGCCATTCATCGGTTACACCAAGTTTGGAATGAAGGTGATAATGAGCTCTATCTGCCCGCTTATTCATGGCATAATCGTTTTACCTACAGCAAAACCCGATTAAATACCTATAATGAGAATCCTTGGGGTGGAGGGTTTGGCAAGAGCTTTTATGATGAGGATGGCGATTGGCATGGGCTCTATGCGTTTGCCTTTTTGGATTCTCATAAAAATGTTGAGCCTGTTGTTGGTTATGCGTTTCTCAAGGTCCATCACTTCAATGAAAATACACGAGTAGGTGCAGGTTTTGGCTTGTTGGTTACTGCCCGCCCGGATATTTTTCACAACATACCCTTTCCCGGCGCTCTCCCCTGGGTTTCATTTGGTTACCGCAAGGCCTCTCTCTCTGCCACGTATATTCCTGGTTCACAAGGGGCAGGAAATGTACTTTTTTTAATACTAAAATATGTCTTGTGAGTTGGCCCACCCTAGGGGCTGTTGACATTTGCCCTGTCGAAGCCCGACGTCCCGCGGGACGTCGAGATCTGAAATGTCAACAGACCCTACTCTGATTGAGTTTTATACAAAAATAATGCATAATTAATCAATTTTTTGTGATGGAAGGAAAGATGAATCCAGTAGTTGTCTCTGCGCTTTATAAATTCGTAACACTTGAACAGTTCGAGGATTTGAAAAATCCGCTGTTACGCCTCATGCAAAATCAAAAGATTCGTGGCACCATATTATTAGCCAAAGAAGGGATTAATGGCACGGTTGCCGGTAGTGCGTCTGCCATTGAGGCATTATATGTCTGGTTTAATGAACAACCCGGTCTCGATAACGTTGCACACAAAGAGTCGTATCATCAAATGGCTCCATTTAATCGTGCCAAGGTTAAACTAAAAAAAGAAATCGTAACCTTGGGTGTTGAGGGCATTGATCCGAAAAAAATAGTTGGCACATATGTAAAGCCTAAAGATTGGAATCAATTAATTTCTGCAGAAGATGTTACGGTAATTGATACTCGCAATGATTATGAAGTTCAAATAGGTACGTTTAAAAGGGCAATCAACCCGGAAACCACAACATTTCGAGAGTTCCCCCAGTATGTAAAACAGCATTTGGATCCTCAGAAAAACAAAAAAGTAGCCATGTTTTGTACGGGTGGAATACGGTGTGAAAAATCAACGGCCTACTTAAAGGGACTCGGTTTTAATGAGGTTTACCATCTGGAAGGTGGTATTCTGAAATATCTGGAAGAAGTACCCGAAAACGAGTCGTTATGGGAAGGTGAATGCTTCGTATTTGATGAGCGTGTAACCGTTAATCATGCATTGGAAAAAGGGCATTACCTGCAATGCCATGCATGCCGCTTCCCCATCACGGAAGAAGACAGAAATCATCCTGCTTACGTTCAGGGCATTAGCTGCCATCATTGCAAAGACCAGCAGACTGATGAGCAAAAACAACGCTATCTGGAGCGAGAAAAACAAAGTCAGCTCGCTAAAGCGCGCGGTGAATCTCATATCGGTGGTGACGTGGCCGGCATTATTTCCAAGCGACGAATGATGAAACAACAAAAACAACGTGGTAATTTAGATAGTTAAAAACCCCCACAGGAGCTCATAATATTTCCAATCAAAGCCGTTTGGGTTTTGCGTC
>JABDAB010000012.1 GCA_013289415.1 Gammaproteobacteria bacterium | reverse complement strand
TTCAATTGACGAGCAAACCCTGGAGCAAAATAATGTTGTTTCCGCCAATGTGTTTGATAAAAAAATAAAATTAAAAGCGTTGATTAAACACGCCTCAACTAGCTTTGAAAATCTTGATCAGTATATCAAGTTGGAAATACAGCACACCGAGGTCGAAAAACAAGAGCACGTTCAAGAAGAAATTATTGATGTGGCAGTACAAGATCAGGAACAAGAACAAGGTCTTTTTGATGGGCAGTTAGTGGATTTCACCCTGTTTCACAATGAACCCTATCGCAGTCGAGTCAGTTCAGACAACCTGTTTAACGCATTCAAATATGAATTATTTGGTAATATGCCCAAAGCGATTAAATTTCTATCGCATGAAGCCGCGATGAAAATAGCTGAGAATTCTGGGGCATTTGTTGCGTTGAACGCGGATAATTTACCGCAAAATTTCATGCTAAAAAGAACCCATCAAGGCGAGATGGTTTTGGATTATGACCCCGATGCAGACGAACAAAAAACCAATGTATTTACCCCAAAAGAAATACGGCATTATGATGCCGCAGAGCTTATTTATGATCACGTTGATTTGCCTGAATCAGTTAAAACAATCGCTGCAAAATACTCGATCGACCCCTCGTCCAAACAGCTTGATAATTTGTGGGTGAGGTATGGTGACGCGGGCGTTCAGTTATTATTTGACGCACTCGGTGAGCCCGGGGAATTATCAACGTTTATGATTCAGAAATACTTGAATCGCTTCCCCCACTGGGATCGATTATTGGATGATCACCGATTTCTGGATTCGCTTGAGAAAATCAAACAATATGAGCCGGCCGAACTCACCTGTTTAACCGAATTTTTATCATATACTGATGATACAACGCAGTTTAATCTGGAAGACACTCTCAAAGGATTTGACGCATTTTGGTTCGAATGGTCCGTCTTAGCCAAAAAAAACAAACTCGATTTAAACGAAATCAACGGCAGATGGTCGCATAAAAAAGTCGGTAATCCACTGGTTTATATGGAGCGGTTATTGACCATATTGAGAAACAGCCGTGATCTACCCGAACAATTAGCCTGCCTTGACGGCTTGGATCTTGTTTTGCGTTCAGTTCCTGCAAACACCACACTACCCGATCTCGAACGACATCTTGGCGAACATAAGCAGTGCTCATTGATTCAGAAAGGCAATAACTTTTATTTGTATGGAAATAAAGCCGACGGAACCGGTTGGGGGCTTACACAACTGGATGCTAAAATCGTTGCAGCGGAAAAATTACCTTTCCCAGTGTTGAGGGAGAGTTACTGGCGCTGGGATCGTTACGAACAACCTTTTGACTCGAACCACACCAAAATCTATCAGCACATTGCTGCTGCAGGCGCACACACCAAACCTGATCAATCATTGGATAACTACGGGGCTTATTATGCATCCAAATATGAAGGCTTTCATGTTGTCTCAAAAGAGATGGGATTTCATTATGACCCAGACAAGCAAAATGCGGTGACCTTTAACCCGGACTCATCGGTATACCGAGCAGAATTGGAGCGACTGATTGCGTATTGTGCGGCCAAGGCGGAAGGCAGGTATGATCATTGGAGCCCTACAAAAGAACAAGCATTGGCAAGAAAAGATAAATTATTTTTAATTCCTGCTGATGGCATATCAACGATTGAATCTAAAAGTAAGCTCACACAAGAAGATCTGTTCAAAAAAATAGAGACACAATATGGGAAGATCATTCCATACAATGGGCAGACAGTTGAACTGCCATATAAATTGTACGAGTATTCGAATTATGAACAAGAAGCAGGTAACTCCTATTATTTCGAACGCCGATCTATTCGTGAACCACTCCCTCGTGATGAAATACTTCGCGAAGAAATAACGTATCAACAAATTGTTGAGAAAGCCTATCGATTTATCGGTCAACAGCCAAAAGGGATCCCGTTACCTGTTTATGCGAAGGGACTTAAACAATTTTTGAGGAATTTCTATGGTGATACAGATAAAAGCAATAGCATTCTGACCTCTTTGTTTTTTGTAGCGCATGAACGATACAAGGGCGATGTTGAAGTATACAAATTACTGATGGCCATTGAGCGAATGGAGTGTCATAGCGAGGTGGTCATTGAGAATAATCGATCGTTAATGAAGCTTTTTCAACAAGATACCCGTTTAAGTGATCAAGAAGGGTATGCCATTAGCGAGCGCGTTGGCATGTTAAACTCGGCAGAAACAGATCGTTTTGATAAAGCGCACTACATTCAAAAGCTATTTGTGCATTTACAGAACAACAAACAGGGCATGCTAAAAGCAATTCAACACTTTGCTAAAAACCCCGGCTCCAAATGGCCGTTTGTCTTTGCATTGGATACCGCCGAGTATTTCATGAAAAATACCCGCATCGCGGGTCATTATCACACGGATCTATTGTTGTTTTCTACGCTGATTAACTCAGAGTATGAAGAGGTTTATTTTGAAGGAAGAAACGATAAAGACGCGGATAAAATTAATCAAAATATGGGGCTCGTCACAGAATTTTTGCTTAAAGCCGCCACGGGAACACACCCAAATAACCTTGATTATGCAATTAAAGCCATTGTCCAATCTAGCCAATATTTTACCTACGCTAAATTTTTAGCCGCCTGCCAAGAAATAGAGTCATTGGAGGTATTTGATAATAAAGCGGTAGAAGTCGTTCTCGCCAAACATGGATTTCAACTTCACGCAGCTCTGCCTGATGTATTTTCGAGAGACAGTGGTGCGGTTAAGGGCACCATTATCCAGCTATTGCTCGCATTGGAAATGGCAGAAGGTGATGCAATTAGTCTTGTACCCATTGTTGATGCATCAGCTCGTGAAATATCCAACGTAAATTATAAAATTAAAGCATTTGAAGAACTGGATACAAAACGAGCCCAACGATTAAGGGTAACAGAAGAGATTCCACTTCAGTCTATTGATAAAGACATTACAGCACTTGAAAAGAAGTTATCTGGTACCTCACTAAATGCATTGAAGGCTCAACAAATTCAATTACAACTGCAACGAGAAAAATATCAACGCATGTTGGAAAAATCGGCTGAATTGAGTCAATTAAAGATAAAAGATTTACAGGTTAGACTCAATCAAACGTGGGAAACAAAGGGCATGATGCTTTCTTTTTCTGCAAAAGCAGTGTTGTACCCTGTTTTGCTGCAGTTAAAGAATCACGTCATTCACGAGGAATTTAGAGCACTGGGCGAGTCTGCGTTTATTACTCAACTGGAAGCAAAAATCTATGCCTTGGCCAGTTTCAAAGATGCGGACAATTTTGAAAAAATCGACCGCATTGCAAATGAGGCCGCATCGTTGGCAGGTCAGTTTAACCAGATCATCAACCGCAATTACTTCATAGCCAATAAAGAGGCATTAACTCAAATTTTTTCAACGATTGATTATGCAGGCTATGATTATGAAACGCTATTTGCATTGCTTGATATGTTGGTTAATATGCCTGAACGCGATTATGCCGAGGTGTTAAGCACGTATATTCACGTTTCTAACAAATGCTCAACGCTAGAAAAAATGGAGCTGATGAGCGACATTAGAACCTTGCATAACAACAATTTCCCCTCAACTTACATTGCAAAATTCGCCTCACTACTACCGAAAGTCAATGATAAGGGAGTACGTGCACTATTTTTGCAACAAATGATTCTTGCATTTCACCGCGATGAAGCGGATCCATTGCTTCGCTGGATGATGATGATGGATACGTTGAGCACACCATCATTATTAACCATCAGCACATTAACTCAAAATATCACGAATAATCGAGCAGCTGTTCATCTGTTGTTTGCGATGATGAATACTGGCGAGAAACCTATCCTCGATAACTGTTTAACTAAAGTAACAAGCTATCCTGAAGATGCCGCTAAAAAAATTATTGAAATTTTGGCCATCAGCTACACCGCAACACCAGCTGCTTTGCTGAAAAAAGATCCCGTTGATTACATTCAACTGACAACAATGCTAGGTGAATTAAGCGTCGATAATCTCGACACATTGTACACCAAGCTATGTAAATCAAGCATTGCGATTACCTGTTTGAATGACGGTTTGAAAAATCGAAATCAAGCTCAGCCTTTTAATGATTTTATCAAGGAATTTGAAAAAGCACCGTTTGGAAAACGTGATTTTACTGCTCAATTTGATATCGAACAAGTTGAGCGTGTTGTTAATGGCTTCACGGATCTAAATAATCAATCAGCCTATTCTTACACCTATCGTAAACAAATGATGGAAGCGTTTTTGTTTGTGAATCGTGCGGGTAATGATTTGCCTGTGTACTATAATAAGCCTGCAAAGGATTTATCCAACGATGAGATAACTCAGTTGTTTTTGGATATCAAATCAGGTGAATTCAAGCATCTGGATCCATTCCAAAGGCGTTTATACGCATTGGGCTTAATGCGCGAAGCCATGTATCGCACAACCGGTCAATTTCCCTATTCAACTCAAATGATCTCATTAATTGACTGCATGATGCATGAAGGGGATGTCATTTCGAATATTGACACAGGTCAAGGCAAAAGCATGATTGATACCATGAAAGCCACCCTGTTATGGCTTGAAAGCGGTCGTGTTGATCTCTCGACGGATTCTTTAATTGATGCAAAACGCGATCTTGATATTTACCGTCCATTCTGGACATTGCTGGGCATTCCTTTCGCAAAGACGCCCATCTCATCAACCTCCTCCTTTGATGCTTATGAAAAGCAGGGCATTAATGTCGGTACGATGGCTCAATTTGATTTGTTTTACGACAAAGCAAAAGGAGAGCAATTTGACTTGGAATCCGAACACGCTTCATTGGTCATGAATGAATCAGACTATACGATTCTCGATGATCGAACCGTGTATCGTTATGCCTCCACTGGAGGGCCGGGCTTGATTGGTGCTGGCAAGGAATGGGTATATGATGCAATCAATTCATTCGTGATAAAGCCCGCTTTTAAAGCAGGCACTACCAGTGAAGCGCAAGACATTGCCGCTCTCAAACAGCATTTGATCAAAGAAGCAAAACTACAAAAAAAATCGTCCAAATTCATCGAAAAGTTCTCGGATAAAAAATTGTTGATGTTGCTGGAATCGGCAATCATTGTGAATTATCGTTTAAAGGAAAATTTTGATTATGTGCTGACTGAAAAAGCTGAACCTAAACTAATCAATGGCGTGGTTCGTCAAACCCGTAGTGCAAAACTCATCATGAAAAATGGCAAGGTCAGTCCTGATACTCAGTACGGTAATGGTATGCAACAGCTACTGTATTCTAAACTCAATAAAATTCATGGTGACGAAAGTTTTGTGAGAGAGCCTGAAAGTAAAACCATTATTTCTTCAAATAATAAAAACAGGATTGATTATTATCGAACCAAAAAGGGATTTATTTGGGGCTCATCCGGTACCGTTGGATTTGGTCGGGAAATTGATCTTCAGTATCAAAAGTACGGCTTTGAGTTTTCCAAGGTTGAGCCTCATCAACGCAACATTGCCACATTACACAAGCCGATTATTTCATCGGATGAAACGGCACAGTTCAAACACATTATACAACTGCTTCAACCCGGCAAAACCTCGAGTACATACATGGCACCCGCTTTGGTTATTTTTAAAGACATTGAAACGGCAACCCGTTTTCACACCTATTTAAAAAACCAATATAAAACACAAGCGATGCAGTTGTATACGGGCTTAGGTCATGAAGAGCAAACCATTCATGATGCAGCCCAGTCGGGTATGATTACCATCACAACGCCGGCGTTGGGACGAAATACCGACATTCACTATGACAAATCCGTCGGGATGAATGTTATCGAAACATTTGTTGCATCAGACAGAGAGGATCGCCAAAAAGCAGGTCGCACGGGTCGTCAAGGATCAGCAGGCCATGTTTACTATAGTTTAAATCAAACCGATTTAGGTGGAAAAACCATCGATGAAGTGCGAGCTCAACTGGAAGAGAAAGCCGAAACAGAGCGCCAGTTTAATGAGGAACTGTATGATGTTTTAGGGGGCTTGCTACGACATGTTGGCTTTGCTGACAAAGCCTTTTTCAAAGAACAATGGTCGGAATTCAGCGAACAGGTCGAATCAAAATACCGTACTGAAAAATTGGATGAAACGTATAACCGCGATCACTTTTTGCAAGACATTGTTGCAAAATTTAACGCGCTATCCCATAAGCCTGTCTCAGTAGAGAAACTCAAACAAACCCTGGATCAACAACATGCAATAAAAGAAAAAAAATCGCCAGACAAAAAAAATGTTGTGCTATCCGATTGCATTTCACCCGATATAATTGCGTATCATTTTGTGACTCCAACCACGTCCGACAACGTGGCGGTATATCTCAAGGACGATGTGAAAGCAAAATTAGCTACATTATTTGCCGCTGTAAATACAACGTCATATGTGACTTTAAATAATGACTACATTGTATATCTGAATATGGGAGGTGCATCGAAGGCTGTGATTAAAGAAGCACATCAAGCGTTCCTGTCGGACTATTTGAGCGCGCAAGTATCTCAATCCAAAAATGCACCTTTTTATAAACGCTGGTTAGGTTTTGAAGGCCATTTAAATAAAGTTGTTGGCGACTCCAATTATTTATTGTTGTTTAAAGCCATGGTTGATGTTCGCGGCGACGATACAATGAACGTTGATATTAAAGCCTCCATTGTGACGTTATTGGAAGAGTATACACAATACAGCTGGTTTGTGAGTACCGAAAAAAGAAACGCGGCAAACGCATTAATTGAGCAGATTAAGGCAGCAGAGACTATCGATCAAATTGTTGACGTGCTTTCGGTTGGAATCATTGATGTGATGAAAAAAGATCGTGAAATAAATCAAAATTCATTTTGGCGAAAAATAATACCTGTGAATGCATCAGGTGACAGTCGACTTCAAAATACGCTAGATCGTGCATTAAGATTAGCTTCTGTCATGACGTCCAAAAGTATTAAGGCAGAGTTGATTCAACAGATAACCGATGAGTGTAAAACGAGCGATCCAGCGAACGCTAAAGTCGCAACAAAAAGTTTGGAATCGGTGTTGAAACACAATCGTTTAAACCAATCTGTGGGTGGGATGAAAGGGCGTACTCAGCATAAGAAATCGGATGACGACATGGATAACCCAGGACAGACCTCAGGGCCAAAACATGTGTGATTTAAAATACTGGACTTTGGACAAAAAACCGATCTAATACGGGCTCGGTCACGCGCTCGGGCCCGTATTAGATCGGTTTTTTGTCCAAAGTCCAGTAAAATATTGCACAACACCAAATTTAGTAATACTATTTGATAACATACACCACAAATAGTTAGCCAATGCTCAAGCGCGAACTGGCACTAAATCTGCCTGACAGACAGTCTATCTTTCTTTGGGGGGCGCGACAAACTGGCAAGTCGTCTTATCTTAAGTCGAACTTCAAGCACGCCATTTATTATGATCTGCTTGATACTCATGAAATGCTGCGTTTCACGAAGGCGCCTTTTTTATTAAGAGAAGAAATATTGGCTTTATCCGAGCAAGAGCGAAGTCAGCCAATTATTATTGATGAAATTCAAAAAGTACCCGCTCTATTAAATGAAATCCATTGGTTAATCGAAAATGAATCCATCCAATTTATTTTATGCGGTTCCAGTGCCCGTAAATTAAAAACACAAGCCACAAACCTGTTGGGAGGTCGCGCTTGGCCTTTTTACTTTTATCCCTTAACGTTTGCAGAAATACCCGATTTCGATCTCTTGCGAGCACTTCAGCAAGGTTTATTGCCGTCACATTATTTGGCAGATAATCAATATATAGATAATTACCTGGGAGCATATATTGATGTTTACCTGACAGATGAGATTCGTAATGAGGGGTTGGTTAGAAATCTTGCCGGATTTGCCCGCTTTCTTGATTTGGCAGGATTAACCAACACGCAGATGATTAACCTGAATAATATCGCGCGTGATTGCGGCATTGATCGGACGACAGTGCAAAATTATTATCAAATTTTAATTGATACGCTGCTGGGGTATTTTATTTACCCATATCAAAAAAAGATAAAACGCAATTTGATCCTGTCTGCGCCTAAATTTTATTTATTCGACGTGGGCGTTGCAAATTATTTAGCAAGACAGACAGTCACTGCTCTTCAAGGTGAAATCGCTGGCAAAAGTTTTGAACATTATATTTTTATGGAGCTTACCGCCTGGTTACATATGAAACAAAGGCGACTGGATATTACGTACTGGCGAACTAAAACGGGTCTGGAAGTTGATTTTGTTATTGGTGATGCACAGGTAGCCATTGAAGTGAAAATATCCAAACAGGTGCATCAACAGGATCTCAAAGGCTTAATCGCTTTTTGCGAAGAACATCCCCACACAAAAGCTTTCGTTATCTCACAAGACAAACATCCGCGTGACCTGGTGATTAACCCGGTGACAACCATCCATATTTTACCATGGAATATATTTTTATCTCGATTATGGAGCGATTTACTGGTAAACGTCTTGTTTTAGATGACAAAGAACGGCAATATAACTTTGTCGATTTTTTTTCATGGATTATTGGTAACTGCTCGTAGGGTGATATTGACGCTCGGAGAACGGTTTCGAAATCGTTTTCATTCAAGATGCGCCAAATGTGGACGTTCCTTGCTACGGAGCGAGTAGTAGTTACGATTATTGTTAACCTGAGACTATGCATGCGCGTTATATATGGATGTATCTTATTATTGCTGCTCACATTAACAACGAGTTATGCTGCTCGAATAAAAGATATTACTACGTTGGCAGGGGTAAGAGATAATCAATTGATTGGGTATGGGCTTGTTGTTGGTTTAGATGGCACAGGCGATGTGACCAATCAGACGCCTTTTACCGATCAAACGTTTCGCAATATGTTGTTACAGTTTGGTATACGTATCCCTGAGGGAAAACGTAATCAGTTAAGAAATGTTGCCGCAGTGTCCGTCAGCGCCACATTGAATCCCTTTGCTCGAATTGGCCAAAAAATTGATATAACCGTGTCTTCACTTGGCAATTCACCCAGCTTGCGCGGCGGAACCTTGCTTATGCTACCCCTACATGGTGCGGATAACCTGGTCTACGCCGTAGCTCAAGGAAATGTGGTCGTTTCTGGCGTCGAATCAAAGGGCAGTGACGGTTCATCTGTGTCAGTTAATTTTACCAGTACAGGCCGTATTCCCAATGGCGCTACCGTCGAAAAGACGATCCCTATGCCGTATGTACAAAATGGGGTAATCGTTTTTGAGTTACTTGAACCTGATTTTACTACGTCCAAACGTATTTCAGAAACAATCAATCGTGAACTGGGCTATCCTGCGGCGCAACCCATTGATGCCGGTGCTGTGGCCGTTAAAGTGGATGCTATTGGTCCAACAAAAACCAGTTATCTCAAGCATAATTCATATGTAAATTTTATATCCGGTCTCGAAAATTTAAACGTACATCCGGGAGAAGTTGCAGCACGTGTTATTGCTAACTCACGATCAGGCACTATTGTTGTGGGTCAAGATGTGACGGTATCACCTGTTGGTATCACACATGGGAACTTAACAATAGCGGTTACGGAAACCCCTTATGTGAGTCAACCCGGTGCCTTTTCTAAAGGACGCACGGTTAAAGGCAAGGACTCCGACGTTAAAATTAGCGAGCAAAAAAGCCATGTTTTCGTATTTGCGCCAGCTGCATCACTCAAAGATCTTGTTGCCGCACTTAACCGTGTAGGGGCTACGCCTGCTGATTTGATTTCAATTCTGGAAGCGATAAAAGAGGCCGGCGCGCTGCATGCTGATTTAGAAATTATATAGGGAAAATTATGATTGATAATAATACCGCATATGACGCAGCTAATGTTTATACCAGCTTTCAAGGCTTGGACGCATTGCAATACGACGCTAAAGCCCACCCGGAACTGGCTAAAAAAGAAGTATCTCAACAATTTGAATCTCTGTTGGTGCAGATGCTACTGAAAAGCATGCGCGATACGAACAAGGAATTTACAAGTGATTTGATGCACAGTGATCAATCAGCACTGTATGAGGATCTATATGACAAACAGCTGGCTCTGGTGTTGTCAAAATCAGGGATGGGAATTGCCAAAAGCATTGAGGATTATATAGATAGAAACCAATTCCAAAGTGTGCAGCCTTCTGATGAGATACCTCCAGCGCCTCAACCTCCGGCCTTGTTGACTCAACCCTTAAAGCTTGAATCACAGGCTGCCAGCCCCATTGTCGCTGCCGCTACCCCCTTTGATAACACGAACGATTTTATTAAAAACCTTTGGGATTCCGCGAAAGAGGCGGCGCATTTAATTGGTGTTGATCCTAAGTTGTTATTGGCTCAGGCGGCGCTGGAAACTAATTGGGGTAAAAACATCGTT
This sequence comes from Gammaproteobacteria bacterium, assembly GCA_013289415.1. GTDB lineage: Bacteria > Pseudomonadota > Gammaproteobacteria > Legionellales > Legionellaceae > DDPF01. Next base: position 27,767 of record JABDAB010000012.1, on the reverse strand, counting down.
TCTCATGAGGGTGGTGGTTCAACACATAATTTATTTAATATTAAAGCAGATAGTTCTTGGCATGATAAGTCGGCCTCCCTGGATACAATTGAACAACGAGATAATGTGTTGGTAAAAGAAAAGTCCAAATTCAGATCATATGATTCCTATCTGGATAGTTTTATTGATTATGCTGATTTTTTAAAACAAAATAATCGTTACACTGAAGCGTTGAGTAATGCATCAGATCCAACAAAATTTGCACGTTCATTGCAAGATGCAAACTATGCAACCGATACATTGTATTCAGAAAAAATTATAGGTATTTATTCAAGCAGTAAATTTAATCATGCATTTGAACAATTAAATTTAACTTAATTTATATTTTTACCGATAAGTACCTGTAAGAGATAATTTAATTTTAGGGAGCATGGTGTGAAATCAATAGATCTTGATACATCGGGAAGTCGATTAATTCAAAGCGTATCAGCTCAATCCAGAGCCGTTTCAACAAAAAATATTGATGATGTCGCATTAGTCATTCAAAAATCGACTACGGACCAAATTGCTGATCTATTGTCTCTGGTGCGTAATGCTCCAACTCAATTGAGTGAGAATGAACGAATAAATCAAATTGTACAAAATATAGGTGATGATTCATATTCCATTGATTTTGAGGCATTAGCCGATAATATTTTTAATGAGTTTTGATATGCATGAGTCAAACCATGTTACTCAGTTAATTATCGAAATACTTGAGAAAAGCAGGCTCTTGAATTCGTTATATAAAATAGATAGAGATTACATAGAAAAAAACAACATTACCCTCATGGAGGAGGGCAATGTTAAAAAAACAGTAATTCATAATTTATTGTTAAGTGCTATTGATGCTTTGGATAATAATCCAAATATATCTGCACGAACGGGTAGCCTATTTGAGCGAATACAGGATTATGCTCAGTCTTTGCCATCGAGTGACAAAAAAAACTTTATTTTTTTACTCGACACATTAAAAACAGAACTGCTTGTTTACAACCAAATTCTGCACGTCAATCGCACAGTTGTTCATGTCAATTTAATGCAAACCAGAGACTTGTTTCGTGCTATTTTGAATGTAAATATTGACGATGATCAGTCCGTTTACAAGTCAACAGGTCAGCTTGAGTCTGCAAGATAAATTCAATCAAATCTGACCGTTCTCCGAGCGTCAATATCACCCTCCGAGCAGTTATTTTCCATGTTTGCTAAGTTAGTGAAAGTTTGCATATAATGATAAAGTAACACGGAGGTTAAACGAGTATTTTTTGTTCGGAAAATCGTCTTGTTGCGACTGTTATACTGCTCATTAAATAAAATGGAGATACAAATGGATCTGAATCTGAAAAGTACACAAAATAATCGTAAACCAAAACTTGCATTAACTGCTTTTGTATTGCTTGGCTTGGCAGGACCACTGTTTGCAACGGCTCCTACCACCGGACAGTTTACACTAATAAATGGTCTTGCTAATGTCATTAATGGCACTGTTGGAGCTTCGGCATCTGCTGTGAAAGTGGTTGTTAGTGATTCTACTGGAGCATGTTCAACGACGGCGTCCGTAGCTTATGGTGGGTTAGTTACAGTCGCCTGGAATGCTGCTAGTACGCACTCATCCACAGTCTGCACAAACATTGCATCTGTCGCCGTGACTGCTCTGAAAACCTCCTCTGGTGTTGTGCAGTATGATTCGACAGCAAATACTACACCACCTGCTACGGCTACGGCAGCGACTACGTTCACAGCACCTACGACTGCCATTAGTAATCTGGCTTTAATAGTGACTGGCGAGACGTCAGCTGCAATGACAAACTCTGCTACAGTGTGGGGTTCTGCAATAGGTGTTGCTCCTATTTACATTGCGGGTAATGGTGTACTCAGTACAACGGGCATAATGGGGGGAGTAGGTTCTGCAGGAATAAAAGCCGCTTCGCTCATGCAACGATATGCAGTAACTCCTGCCGTAGATAATGTTAATTAAGAGCTGGTGACAGTTCAGATCTCGATGTCCTGCAGACAAGCTGCGGGACGTCTTTCTCGGTAAACGGGGCTACATACAGCTGACATACTGCTGTACGCAATCAATATTTCCAATGGAGTCAGCCAGTTCTTTCAGCGTTGATTTTAAAGCGCATATATTTTTACGGTCTTCCTGCAATAGCTGAGTTAATGCATCGTGATCCTGATTTAAAATCAAACGATTAATCAAGTCTATTCTATGACTTAAAAAATCGCTCATTTGATCGCCAGAAATAATTTCATTTTCATTCAGAAACATTATTCCACCATGTCAGTATGTTATTTACAATGGTAATGCACTGATGAAGAATGACTGGATTATTTCGCGCATTAGCAATAAATAATTGTTTTTCAAGATGGTCATAAATTGCATCAAGCCGTAATGCGATGGAGGAGGTGTCTTTAAAATTCAAACAGTCCTGCATATATAGTACAATATTATTTGCACTGGAAATTAGTTTACATTTCTCAGGGACTTGGTTCTTTTCAATAGCGGATATTGCCAGCGTCAACTGCGTTACAACTTTCTCCAGGAGCATCTGTATTTGTCTATGACTACTAGCCCCCAATACTTCGCTGTAAACTCCTATTTCATTATAGACATTCAATGTATTCATGATCATCCTTATTTTGTACGAAATATTTTTAGTGCGTCTAGTTGCTGTTCCAGAAAATTACTGATTTGCTGATAATGCTGGATATACGTATTCAGGGCTGCATATTGTTTGGTTAAATTCTCTTTTTGTGTTTCGAGTCTTGACTCTTCGCGATCAATTTTATGGTCTAGAACCTTTTCCTGGTGTTTGATGTTGCTTTCCCGGTTAGATATTATTCCGCCCTCTTTTCGGACATTATCGATTGTGGTTCTCATCGTGGAGATAAACCCGTCCGTAGTGGTAAAAAAATCACCTATAGACTGGTAGTGTTCGTTTATTGCCGCAGAGCAAAGTGCATCATCCACTTTCAGTTTTCCTGTGGTGAAATATTCAACACCATTGTCGTTGGTTAACTTGGTGGATGAGGCTGTTTTAATTCCCATGTCTAACCAAGTTTGGATAGAGCCTTCGCCCAATGATTGCTCCATCGTGTTTCTTAAGCGCAATTTAATCGAACCATAGGTGCTGTCTCGTGTTGATGTAGTTGACTCATTTCTGTCAATTAAATCAATGAGAGCATTATATGCATCCACTACGGACATCAGACCCTTTTTAATATTATCCGCTTGATTGATATTGTCAGGCGACAAGGTTAATGTGGCACTGCTTTGGGCGTTTAGGGTGAGTGTTATTCCATCCAACAGGTCGGAAATTGTATTTGAGCTCCGAACGACATTAAGCCCATCAATTGTAAACGAGGCATCGTTGGCTGTAGATAGTGTATTGGTTATATCTAATGAAGCCAGTATCAGTGAATCACCTGAAAGGGTCATTTGTTGTGTTAACCCCGTTTCTTTAGATGTTAACACCAATCGAAACTCAGCACTGCCATCCACCGCGGTTGTTGCCAGAATAGATGCGTTAACGCCTTTATTATTAAACGATGTATTGATGTGATCACGAATCTTTTCTAATGTGTCGTCAGAATTTATAGTTAAACTGAAATTATCAGAGCCTGTAGCAATGTTCAGTGTCCCTGCAATATTCAACGCGTTATCTTTGGCAGGAAAAACAGTGCTGGCCAGTTGATGTGCTGTGGCTAATTGCGTTATATCAACAGTATAAACGCCCGCTGAAAACACATTGCCGGATAGAGCTGCGCTGAGAACTTGCTCGTTAGACGAGTTGGCCTTATATGAATGTGTGCTTAACATGGTCTCAATGTTCGCTATGCTGTCTGTAAATTTAGTTAATAAATTGGTTAAATGCGTATAATTGCTCAATTGTGAATCATAGACCGTTTTTGATTTTTCTAAACGACCCAATGGTATTTTCTCTAAGTCCATTAGCGCTGACACCATTGCGTTGACATCAATACCAGAGCTTAGCGCATTCATACTAGACATGGCTGTTCATCCTTAAATATAAAAAATCGTCCCGGCATGGTAACTAACCCATGCCGGGGACAGTATGGATTATTATTGAAGCAATTTCAGAACCACTTGGGCTGTGGCATTGGCTTGAGATAACATCGCAGCACCTGATTGTTGCAGAATTTGCAATTTGGACAAGTTGGCACTTTCTTCAGCAAAGTCAGTGTCTTGAATACGTGAGCGAGCAGCCTGAAGGTTGGTAACCAAATCTATGTCACCTGCAACAGCTTCTTCAAGGTTCGTTTGACTTGCGCCTAAGCTTGAAAGCCCTGTTGTTACTGTTGTAATGGCGAGACTTAATGCATCCATTTCGGTCTGTGCATCAGCAGAGGTCAACACATCACCGGTAACGCCTAACGTTGTTGATGTGGCTTCAATGAGGCCAAGCGACAGGCGATCATTGGTTGTATTATTTGATCCAACTTGAACACTTACCGTAGTTGTTGAGCCATCCATTACATTGATGCCGTTGAAATTCACGGTTGCAGCTACTTCATCAATTTCTGTTTGGAGTGATGCGTACTCGTTGTTCAAGTTGGTTAAGTCAGACGATGAGTAAGTACCAGAAGAGGCTTGTGTTGCCAATTCATGCATGCGCTGGAGCAAGCTCAATGTTTGATTTAATCCACCTTCAGCGGTTTGAATCATTGAAATGCCGTCATTCCCATTACGTGCGCCTTGTGTCAGGCCTCGAATTTGCAATGACAACCCGGCTGCAATGGCTAACCCTGCTGCGTCATCTTTTGCCGAGTTAATACGATAGCCCGTTGACAGACGTTGAATGGTATTCGCCAAGCTGTCTTGAGTTATACCTATTGATTGTTGTGCTTGCAATGATGCAATATTTGTATTTACGGTCAATGTCATTTTAATCTCCTAGTGATTATTGTTGGTGTTCACTTTTAATATCGGAGCATTCTGTATAAAACTTAATTATTTTTTTGTGTGGAGTGTTTTATGGGCGAAAACTTGACACTAGGCTGGTGACTATCAATGCCCAACCATTCACCATCACAAAAAACAGTACTTTAAAGGGTAGGGATATCACCATCGGGGACAGCATCATCATGCCCATCGACATTAAAACGCTTGCCGTGACGAGATCGATAATTAGAAAAGGCAGGAATATTAAGAATCCAATCTGAAACGCTGTTTTCAGTTCGCTAATGATGTAAGCAGGCATTAAAATATATAGAGGATAGTTGCCGGGTGTCATTTTTTTGCTGGATAAATTGGCAAATAAAACCAAGTCAGCTTTACGAGTTTGTTTCAGCATAAATTTTTTAATCACCTCAGTGGTGGCTGTGATTGCGCTTTCAGCAGTGATTTTTTCCTGCATATAGGGTTCTACACTGAGGGTGTTAATTTTTTCAAGCGTAGGCATCATGACATAGATTGTCGTAATGAGTGCCAAACCAATGATAATTTGATTGCTGGGAACGTTCGGGATCCCTAGTGCTTGCCGTAACATCGAAAAAACAATGATGATTCGCGTGAACGCAGACATGGTAATCAATAATGCTGGCAAAACTGAAAACAATGCCATTACGGCCAAAATTTTAATACTTAAACTATACGTCACCTCTCCATTTGTGGTTGTTGTCGTTAGCAAGGGGATCGTGCCCGTGTCTGCCATTGCATGCGTACTAAAAAAAGCGAGTGCAATTAATCCAGACAGGCCCAGTAGTCGCTGCTTTGTTTTTGTTAGATTCATTGTTCAGTCTTATTTGATGTACATTCGGTGATGGGTGTCAGCTGATCAGCCGTATTATTACAGACATGCAGTGTTGACATCCCATGGGACGTCACGCCAACCAGGATCGTTTCCTGATTAATTTTCAACAAAAAAACGCGTTCTTTCGATCCCAAAGCAAGTTGATCAATGATTTTAATGTATCGATTGCCAATAAATCGGGATGGCATCGATTTTTTTAATAGAAATACCATTAGAAAAATACCCATGATTGCACCAATAAGGACAATCATGGAGGTCATATAATCATGCATAAAACACCGTTTCTTAAATCACTTTAACGCAATATTTTCCATTCGCAGTAATAATAGTACCCTTAGCGATAGGCTTTTCATTGGCATAAATTTGAAGGGGTTCATTCGCTTCCTGATGAAGTTCAACGATCGAGCCTTTTTTTAAATTAAGCAATTCACTGATTTTAATTTTTGCCTTCCCAATTTGAACAGTAATGTTCATCGTCACATTATTTAAAATATCCATTTGCTGGGTGGTATACGATTGTTCGGGTTCAATCGAATCCGACACCATTTCTTGTTCGTTAATCATGGCAGCGTCCTCATTTTTTTGGTCATTCTCACTCATAAATCCCTCACTTTTTAGATGTCCAATTAGATAGCATCAATGATCTTGACAGTGCGGCGTGCATTTAACTGTCCAGCTGTTGCCGTAAATAATTTTTTCTGATTATGGGTCAAAAAAACAAACGTCGGATCCTCAATGGGAATGACATCTCCTGGTCGTAAATTGACGACATCCTTAACTAACAAGGATATATCCGCTAACACAGCGCATACGATGATTTTAGAATCAATAATTTCATCCTTCAATTGGCCGCCTAAATGAGGCTCTATGTCCTCCTGCAGTTTTTGCTGATCAACCGTTGATCCTGACGTAACATTTGCGAGGATTCTGTCTGGTATCACCATCCAAAGACTACCTGAGACGGCATCAATGGAGACCTTAAACGTAAGGTTACACCCCTTTCCTTGTTTTTGATTGAAAACGGGATATAACGACGTCGACAGGTTTGAAAAATGCAGATCTGTATTCAGGTGTTCATTCAATACTTTTTGGAATGCCAATATAGACATTTCAGCAATTTTTAAGGCAATTTTAGTTCCGGCTTGCCCTAAATGTGTTATCACGGGCTCATTAGCATTTGCTTCGCCACCAAACAACAAATTTATAGCCGTATGTAGTAGCGCAAAATCAAAAACAATTAAACCAAACGTGCCCCCGGGTTCTATTTGAAATGCCAGCATCACCGATTTGTCATAATTATGTTCTAATGAGTCATATAGACACGTATCTACTGAAATGGATTCAATGGATATTTTTTTTCTTAGAAAAGACGATAGCTTCTTGTTTCCTTCCTCGATAAACGATTCAATAATGTGCTGGGTTGTTTTTTCCATCAGTTCCTGGCTAGTGACGTCAGGCGTATCCTGTGTGTCACCAAAATCGATATGTCCAGACGGGCTGGCTTGACTTGAGCCTTGCTCAAGCGGTTCGTCGTCTGGTATTTTCGACTCATCCATAATGCTTAACCTCTCAATTATTGTTCATGATTTTTTTTGCTGCTGCATCGGTCAGAATAATAATTTCAATTCGGCGGTTCGCTGGGTTAGTGCCAGCTTTTTTATCTAACAACCCCATTTCACCAGAACCTGCAATTCGGATTACCCTATCTTCTGCCATGCCTTGCTGTACTAACAATCGTCTGGTTGCATTGGCTCTATCGACCGACAGTTCCCAATTTGTGTAAGCCGCATTTTTTTTATAATCGAGCGAATCGGTAAAACCCATAATGAATATCTTTTTAGGTGTTTTATTCACTTCAGCACTTAACCAGTGAGTAATTTTCGTAGCATAAGCCTGAAAATCTGTTTTTCCTAATGAAAACATTGGCTTACCATCCAGGTCATGGATTACAATCTTGACGCCATCATCCAGTAATTGAAAATCCACATGCTCTTTGAAAGCACTGGCTTCAGGATCTTTCTTCAATGACGCTTCTAATTGAGCTTTTATCTTTTGCATTTCAGGGTTTTTATCTTGTTTTTGTAGCGTATTGATGGAGGGAATAGGTGGAAGATGGCTTGCATTGTCATTCATGTCTCTTGAGCCGATAAACATCTCTTTTATTGGTTTTTGAAAATACGCTGACACGCCTTGCAGCTGGTATTTGTTTAGCAAGGATAATAACCACAGCAGCATAAAAAAGGCCATCATGGCGGTAACAAAGTCAGCATAGGCTATTTTCCACGCACCACCATGATGGGGTTGTTTACTTTTCTTTACTTTTTTGATGATGATAGTTGGGTTCGGGTGATCACTCATTTTTTGCACCCAGGTTTTGTTGTTTTATATCTTTAAGAAGAACATCTAGTTCGAGCCCATTAGGTCGTTCCTTTGAATAAATAATTTTTCTGCCAAACTCAACCGCCATGCTGGGGGAAATGTTACTGACAGAGGACAGCAAAACAATTTTTATAGCATTTAATACCTTCAGCGAGGCATGTAATTTATGTTCAAGAACCGATGCCAAGGGCGCTATAAAACCATAACTAAGCAGCACGCCAAGGAATGTGCCCACCAGTGCCTTGGCAATTAGCGAACCTAATTGTTCGGGTGGTACAGAACCCATGGATTCCATCGTGTGGACAATACCCAGAACCGCAGCCACAATACCAAATGCAGGCAGTCCGTCAGCGGTTTTATTAATGGCATGAATGGCTTGTTCCTGTTCGCATTCATAGGTTTCTATATCTTGATCGATCAAGTTCTCCAGTTGATGAACATTGACACGGCCTGTGATAATCAAGCGTAAATAGTCACATAAAAATTCCATAATGTACCCTTCCTTTTTAACGAGGGGGTACCCACCAAAAATAGTACTTTCAGCTTGGTTATCCAGATCTGCCTCAATGGCTAATACTCCGTCCTTTTTTATCTTGGTGACTATCTCAAATAATAAAGAGAGCAATTGCACATAAAATTTACGGGAATAATTGATGCCTTTCAGTGTAGAAAAAACCGCATAAAACGTTTCTTTAATAATGTTCCAACTGTTGCCAATAAAAAATGATCCAAGAGCCGCGCCCGCTATAATCATCAACTCAAACGGTTGAAATATGGCATACATGTGGCCGCCTGATAAAACATATCCACCGAAAACAGAGAAAATAACCACTAAATATCCAATAATAACCAACATCATTAACGCCTTATATTTGGAGTTTGGACAAAGCCACATGCAAAAACACGCATGTAGCTTGTCCAAATAATTGAGATCCGTTAAATACGCTAACCTTTCTCAATGCCCATGAACCACACGCATGGACAGAAGGACATGAGTCTTTTTTCATGTTCTTTTGTCCAATGTCCAATTGTATATTTTAACAAATTAATTGGGCTCGATCAGGGCCTATAGCCACTGCATCAATCAGTTTTTTTGAAGAAGGGTTCCAGATTTTTACCACTTCATTCAAATAGCCATCTGATTTCGCGATTCCCAGCATATCAATCTCTATCGCCCCTTTTTTTAAGATCAGAGTGACGGTTTGATTGCGTTTAATAATAGCCACTGGTCGAACCACTCGTTTACTCAAGACCGTACCTTCGGAAATAGTCCTGACAACAGACAAGCCGATAAGATCTTTTTTATCTTTGAAAAAACCATCATATAATCGATTTTTATCTGATTCTACATAGGCCAGATCATGCTCAGTAATGATATCCCCGGGTGATATCAAGTGGCTGGCTGAAACAACGTTCGACATGATTTGTACAGAAACAGGAACATAAATAGTCCAGCTAGGTTCGGAATGGCATTGCAAAGCGACTGCGTTAAATTGAGCAGCGTTACTGCCATTGGCAAAGGATGCCTGTATGTCTGATTCGCAGTGCAATGAAGCGGCGGTTGGACTCAATGCATTGATATTAATGATGATACGCTCGTCATCATGGTGTTCAACATGTTGGGTGACAAATGCATGGACTATCGATAGCAGGGGTTGTTGGCTGTCGTCGACATTGGCGTAAATTTTAGACGAATTGGCCGTTAGGAATAGACTGATAACCATTGATAATAACAATGATGGGGCATAAAAGGGGGTATTACTCACGGGTGCAATTGTCCTTAATTACAGTGGTTTCTGAGGATAGCAATCCATACATACCTTGTCAAACATCTACTGGACTTTAGACAAACCGCGATCTAATACGAGCCCGAGTCCGTGGGCGTGCCCGAGCCCGCCCGGGCACGCTCACGGCCTCGTATTAGATCGCGGTTTGTCCGAAGTCCAGTCAGTTAAGTATTGCTGAATTGTTTTAAGTAGTTCATTGACACACTCCGCTATCTCTGTCTCGGATGAACTACTCTTACTAAGAGCTATTTGTTTACCATAAGCTATTTGTTGTTTAAGAAATTGAAGTTCTATTTTATTATTATTGGCGGTTTTTTGATCGTATGTAACAGCAGATGGTAAACTTGCTGCCATTTGTAATACAGAGAGTCCACCATTTTTAATAAATTCACTGACCAGCTCTGCGATCGCTTCGTCGTCCACGGATTTGTTATTCGTGATATTATCGATAAGTTGTTTATCACGCTCATACACACTGGGTTCTAACCCTATTGAACTGATGTGTTCGTCATTTTGATTATAAACACCAATGACGTATCGTAGATCGGGATCTTTTAAATCTGATTGCTCCTCGGTAAAGACAAGTTTGTTTCGGCTAAGATTATCTTCATATAGATTAATTGTTGTTGGCATGGCTGTTCTCCAATAGTCCCTTCTATTAAGTAAAACTATAGCACATTTTAACTAGGGGCTGTTGACATTTGAGGTGTTATTGTATTGAGTTCAGAATAATAACCCTAGTGCCCTTTATCCCAATATCGGTCACTTGGACAAACTGTTCATTTAACCATTTTGCATCATCGATGAATAATCGAATACAACCATGGCTTGCAGGATAACCCGGTAGTTCGGAGCTTCCATGCAACGCAAATCCTTTAAAAAAATTCAAACAATACGGCATCGCACCACCGCCTTTTTCGCCGTCTAATTGTTGAGGGAATGCATTCGAGACACAATCTTGTCCTTGTTTTTTCTTAATCCTGAATGAGCCTTTGGGGGTCAAGCAGTCACCTGATATATCCAGACAGTGATTTGAGCCTGGTGAGATAGGCCCCCATCGTACTAGTTGGCCTGTTTCATCATATGCACCCCATGCTAATACTTTCTGATCAATGTAGATGGTTTTTTCGCGATTTGACTTAATCTTAAGAGGGAAAGGGGATACATCATTAATACTTAATTTTGGCAAGTTAGCGGGTATTGCAATGATCATGCCAGGCTCTAAAAATAAATTGGTGCGATTAACCCGTTTTACGATGTCCCGTTGTTTTGAATCAGGAAACAGGGTTCCCCAGCTATCACCACGCTGAATTGGATGGCATGAATAGCCTGAATGGTGACATAGCACTTCACCATAGGGGGTATAAGCTGAAGCGATGCCTGATATGAATAGACACAGACAGTATTTAACAAAGTCGCTCATGACATCCCGTAATCGTAATGAAATTTTTTCTTAATTTTGGTTAGTGATATTAGATGAAGTTGTGAGATGCGGGCTTCTGTCAGGTTTAATATGTCGGCTATCTCTTTAAAGTTTAATTGCTCATTATAATACAGGGCTAAAATCTGTTGTTCGCGCTTAGGCAGTCCAGAGAGAACATCTTTTATGGCTAGTTTAATTTCGTCATTTTCAGCTTGGATGGATGGATTTTGAAAGTCGTCAAGTGGCAGGTCATCCACCGTGGTAATATCCCCGAGGCTAATGGATTTATACGCATCAATTTCTGCTACGATGCTTGAGTATTTTCCAAATGTTATCCCCATTTCTTCGGCAACACGACTGGCCGAGATCAATTTATTGTTATTATGATCCTGGTTCTCCAAGGATACTTTAGCGGTGGATATTTTTTTTATATTGTCACTGATCGTCCGAGTAATTCCTGTGTTTATTCTTAGGTCATCAATAATCGCGGCGCGAATTTTAATGGCCGCGTAGGTTTCAAACGAGGCTCCCTTCTCAGGGCTGAATTTTTTCTGCGCTTCAATCAGACCGATAAGTCCTGCCTGCAATAAGTCATCCAGCTCGATATGAGCAGGCAACTTACATCGTATATGGTTAGCAATTTTTCTAATTAATGGACTGTGTATGATAACCAGATTTGTCAAATCCATGGGATTAGCCATTTGTTTGTAACATTCAACACCTTCCACAATAACTCCTCACCCTATTTTCTCCATGATTTTTATTTGTTTATCTTCCGGAATTTCCGCAAACGATAAAAAATGCATATTAGGTATGGTCGGCTTAAACAATCGCTCAATAAAATGGCGTAGTTCTGCGGACAGCAGCAAAATAACGGGAAGCGAAGCAACGCTGCATTTATGAACATACTCAAGCAGGCTTGTGTATATTTTTTGAGTCAAAGCGGGCTCTAAAACAACCATTTTTTCACCTGCACTTTGATTAACCTGGATGGACTTTTGTAATATCTGTTCCAAATCATGGTCAATCACAGCAACGGACAATTCTTTTTGACTCCCACAAATGCTGTAAACAATCAGGTGTCTTAATGCGATGCGCACAGAGTCGGCCAATAATTCCTGATCTTTTGATTTAGACCAACCATCGACCATTTTTTCTGCAATGGTTCTAAAATCGATGATCGGAATACTTGACTGTAACAGCTTTTGCAGAAGACCAAAAATAATATTAAACGGAATACCTGTCGCACTGGATGTAAATGCCTCAGCCAACTTGGGATCAGTACTCGCAAGACGATTAATCAATTGCTGAACCTCTTCATACCCCAATATATGAGCCGCATTGCCACGTATTATTTGATTAATGTTCGTCGCAATGACGGTACTTGCATCGACAATGGTATACCCCATGCCTTGTGCGTAGGCCTTTTGATCTTCTGTTATCCAATGTGCGTCCAAATTAAAAGAAGGATCTTTGCATGCAACACCAGGCAGGGGCTGGGTAATATGCCCTGGGTTGATGGCTAAATACTTATCCTGGTATACGCAGGCTTCAGACACGATAACGCCTTTCAAATAAATACGAAATATATTGGGTGCCAAACTCAGGTTGTCTTTAACATGTATCGTGGGGACTAAAAATCCCAAATCCTGTGATATTTTTTTTCGTACTCCTTTGATTCTTGAAATGAGCGGCCCATCTTTTTTAGCACCAACCAGACTGACTAATCCATATCCAATTTCAAGGGAAATCCTGTCTACTGACACCACATCATGCCAATCTATTTCCATGTCGGATTTTGTGACGGATGCATCAGACGAATTGTTTTCATCAACGAGTAACAGAGCATTGTGCGCCAATGTTTTTTTCTCACTTGATTTTGCAATGTAAGGCGAAAATACCAGCACCAACAGTGAGAAAGTCATTAAGGGTAAATGAGGCATGTCAGGGATCATGGCAATGGCAAACAGAATTATTGACGTGGCTATCAGTGGTTTTGGATTGGCAAAAATTTGAGCGATGGTTTGCTCGCCTATATCCTGATCACTGGACACGCGGGTAACAATAATGGCTGCAGAAATGGATAATAATAAAGAAGGGATCTGCGCAACCAGGCCATCGCCGATTGTTAAAATAGAAAATGTTTCCGCTGCTCCTTCAAATGACATGCCATTTTGAAACACGCCAATAATCATTCCTCCGACCATATTAATAAACAAAATTAATAAGCCAGCTACCGCATCCCCTCGAACAAATTTACTGGCACCATCCATGGAACCGTAAAACTCGGATTCGCTCATCACCTCTTTTCGACGAGCTTTGGCCTCATATTGGGTAATCACTCCGGCATTTAAGTCCGCATCAATAGCCATCTGCTTACCCGGCATTGCATCCAGTGTGAAGCGTGCAGTCACTTCAGAAATCCTGCCCGCACCTTTGGTTACTACAATAAAGTTGATGATCATTAAAATGATAAAAATAATCATGCCGACAACAAAATTACCGCCAATAACCACTTCTCCAAAGGCCCTGATGACCTCGCCGGCGGCATGTGACCCTTCGTGACCATGAAGTAAAACAACCCGGGTTGAGGCAATGTTTAGCGTTAAACGGAGTAACGTGGTGATCAGGAGAACAGTAGGAAATAAACTAAACTCAAGCGGCCTGACCACATAAATACTTACCATCATGATAATCAGCGACAAGGTAATATTAAATGAAAATAATAAATCCAGGGCGAACGGGGGCAATGGAATGATGATCATCACTAACATGGCGATAATCAAGGCTGCGGAGCCAAAATTTACCGTTTTTATTTGTTTGAAATCAATAAACTTACCCAATATTCAAACTCCTTTGCCCACCCTACATTCGGTTATCAAAATGAAACTCCTTGGGGATTTTTAGATCCGTCACATATTCAGGCTTATTGGTCTGTCCTGTTTGATAGCTTTTCAATTGTGATACATAGGAAAGCACTATCGCAACAGCCATGTATAATTCATCTGCTATGTGGCCACCCACTTTACCTGTGAAATAAATAGCACGGGCAAGCTGAGGTGCTTCGTAAATCGGAATGGCATTTTTAATCGCTATTAACCGAATATCTGCGGCCAGATTATTTTTCCCCATAGCCAGAATTCGGGGTGCCTTATCTACTTTTTCAGTATATTTCAACGCGATAGCATAATGTGTAGGATTCGTGATGATAACCGTTGCACTGGGTACATCCAGTTGTATTCGTGCACGTGACATGGCGAGTTGCACACTACGAATCTTGCGTTTGATTTCGGGATTACCATCCATCTCTTTTTGCTCATCACGTACGTCCTGTAGCGACATCATTGTTTTTTTATGATAGCTGAAATAGCTGTAAATCATATCGAGTGTAACAGTAATTAACACGCCAAGCATGACTAAAAACAAATAATTTTTGAGTATTGCCAACCCATCCAATAACTTGCCTTCGTCACGCACATTCAGCAAATTAAACAAGTCGCCACTCTTGGTCCACAAAAAAAAGGCGAGAAGGGAAAAAAATAAAGCAAATTTGGCGACTGATTTGATTATTTCAAACACGTTAAGAACGGAAAATAGCTTTTTAAGGTTTTTAAGCGGATTGATTCGCTCGGGTTTAAATTTGAGAAGGGCTACTGAAAAACCAAATCCGCCAAACATAAACGGGATTAAAAATGACAGTAGAAATAAAAAAACAAATAATGGTAGTAACATAACAAAATTGTTGAGTGCAAGTCGTTGAAATAATTCTGCAGGGTTTTCAAAAAAAAGTGCGGCATGCTGAAAAGTTGAAAACAATACTATAAAATTATTCTTGATAACGGTTAGAAATGAATTGGATGTCAACAATATAATCGGGACTGAAACAAACAGGACGACACCACTGCTGAGATCTTTTGAACGAAGAAAATTACCTTCTTTCTTTAGCTCACCTTTTTTATGATCTGATGGCTTAAATTGTTTGTCTTGCGAGGATTCACCCATGATTGATCATGCTCTTGTCTACATTGTCAGCAAAATCCAACACATCATTTAATAAGATGGCGCCATTTTCAAGAATAGCATCAAAGCTGATATAAACCATAAAAAAACAAACGATCAACGATATATTAATTCCAATTGAGAATATGTTTAATTGTTGTGCGAATTTAGTCAATACAGCAATGGTTATGTTGGAAATAAGCAGGGCGATGATGACGGACAACGAGAGCATTAATGAACCCGTAAATATAATTTTAGAGAACAGCAGTATGTTGTTCAGTTCACTGGGATTAATTTCGTCTATCCTGACAAAATTAATCTGGAAGGAATCTATCATCATTTTTATTAGAACCAAATGACCATTTAACTCCAAAAAAAGCACGGTCGCCAAAATGATGAAAAAATTTGACAGGGGGGTAATCGTGCCCACTCTCGGCACAAAAAGGCTTACGAAACCCAGTCCTGCCTGAATGGATACAATTTGACCCAGTGCCAAAAATATTTCAATGAATAGATTAATAATAAAACCCATAATAAAGCCCAAAAAAAGCTGGGCCATGAGGCTGGCGATCAGTGTGGGTGTAGACACATTAAGATTGATCGCGTCGACTCGTCCTGAAAGCAATACAAACAATGCTAAAACTACCGATAACATGATGGAAATATTTGCGGGAACCATTTCTTTTCTGAATATGGTCAGCGTGGTAAATGTCATCGATATCCTGGCCATTATCACGGCAAATGCAGTAAATTGTTCAGATGCGGATTGTACAAATTGGGTGCTAATTAATGCGTTCATGGTTACTTAATGTATGCTGGTATATTAATCATGAATTGTTGAGTCATGTAAACCAACCTCTCCATTAACCACGGCGTGAGTGACAATATCACTAAAAACATAACAATTAATTTGGGTATAAACGTGACGGTCATTTCATTGATTTGAGTCGCGGCCTGAATAATGGAAATTAGAACACCCACGACCAATGTAGGCAGGGTAATAATGCAGACGGCAGACATAGTCATTAGTAACATATGATGTAGTGCCGACATTAATGTTAATTCTCCCATTTTTTTTCTATCCCCATCCTGGTTATGGCTAGATCAAAGTTTGCGCTGTCTTCAGACTTCTCCGCGGAGGCGCGCTCTGACTGCAATATACTATCACATACTGTATTCAGCCCATTTACTTTTTTATCATAATCATGGTATTTGTTGATCAGGTCCAGTTTAATTTTTTCCATTTTATCGAGCTCAATTTTTTCAGACTGAATGACATCCTGTAAATGCTTATAAAACAATTGGTTGTTCCTGATGATTGGGATAGTATTCAAAATAAAACTATCGAACTGCTCAGTATAAGATGCGGCATATTGCTGGAGCGTTCGAATGGAGGATTGTTTCTTATCCAACAACTGATTTACTTTATAAATATTCTGTTTGAAATGTTCTTTTTTTAGTTTGAACAATTTAATAATAGATAGCATTTGGCTCAATTGGCTGTTCAAAATAATTCCATTAATTCAGCCATGTTTTGTTCGAAATGTTCATGGTCATCCATTCCCTGTCTTAAATAATTGAGCATCTTTTCATGATGTTTTATCGATTCATCGACTAGAGAGTCGGATCCTGCCTGATACATTCCCATTTTTATCAAGTCCTGATTTTCCTGGAATGCACTGAATAACCGTTTAAATTTATGAATCTGGTTTATATGCTGTTTAGGTAGAATCGAGGTCATTACGCGGCTAATAGAGCTCGCAATATCTATGGCAGGATAGTGGCCTGAATCGGCTAACTGTCTGGATAGCACAATATGCCCGTCCAGTATTGAGCGTGCGTGATCGGCGATTGGATCATTCATGTCATCGCCTTCAGTGAGGACTGTGTAAAATGCAGTAATTGAGCCTTGTGTCTCCATACCATTGCCAGCGCGCTCGACCAGTTGAGATATTTTTGAAAAAACGGATGGAGAAAAGCCTTTAGAGCCGGGAATCTCGCCCAGAGTAAGGTACACTTGTCTCAGTGCCTGCGCATAACGTGTTAATGAATCCACAATCAATAAAACATGGAGTCCTTGATCCCTGAAATATTCGGCGATGGTGGTGGCTACCATAGCGCCATTTGCTCGCATCAAGGGTGAGGTGTCTACAGGTGCTGCAATGATCACGGTTTTATTGAGATTATCCAGTCCAATATTTTCTTCAATAAATTCTTTAACCTCGCGGCCTCGTTCACCAATCAATCCAACGATAACCACATCAGCCTTGGTAAATCGGGTGATCATGCCTAATAAAATACTTTTACCAACACCACTGCCAGCAAATAGTCCTAGTCGCTGTCCATGCCCCACGGTAATTAGCGCATTAATAGCCCTCACACCGACATCAATTGGTTTGGATATTCGAGTTCGCCTGATTGGATTAACGGCTTGTGAATAGAGCTCATAATAATCATGTGTAGTTAATGGACCTTTGTTATCAATAGGTTCACACAAGCCATTTAAAACACGACCCAGAAGAGAGCGGTCAACGGGCACACGTAGCAGCTTACTTGAAAAATAGATGGTACTGCCAGGTAAAATACCCATCACTTCTTCATAGGCCATGAGGTGTGTCAAGTCATTTGAAAATCCGATAACTTCAGCCAAAATATGCTGCGGACTATTAGCAATATAAATTTTACAAATGGATCCTACAGAAACATATAGGCCAACCGCCTCGATCATGAATCCGGATATTCGAACAATGGTCCCTTGAATGACAACATCCTCAGCACTATCGATGGATTGCTCGAGTCGGGTAATATGCCGTTTAAATTGAGCAGGGATTAACATAGCTCAACTGCTCGCAGGGTGATATAGACGCTCGGAGAACGGTCAGATTTGAGTGCAGGTTGAACGAAAACGGTTTCGAAAAAGCGCAGCATACATAGGTATGTGAGCATTTTTCGAAATCGTTTTCGTTCAAGATGCGCCAAATATGGCCGTTCCTTGCTGCGGAGTGAGTAGTTAAAGTCCGAATAGTACATTTAACCGGTCCTCAAGAATGGCATGGAGCTTGCTAAATTTTGTCTTGATAATAAAACTACCCTGAGTTAATTCATGATCTATGATGATCTGAACATAATCCAAATAAGATTTATTTTCAAAGACCGGGTAATCTTCTTCTGAAACGTGAATGACACAAGGTACTTTATCTTTATTTATTTTTTCTAATGATTGTTCAATCATTCGTTTTATTGCATGCTCATCCAGGCTTAATTCTTTTATTATAATTTTTTTTACAGATTGCCTCACGAGAGCAATAAGACTTTGCAATAAGCCTGCGTCGACATTGGATAATGTGTCTGCCATTTGAGAACCCATGGTATCCAGATAATTGATTTTATCGTCAACAATAGCTTGATCGTGAATGATCTCCAGTGTTGTATTATCAACGAGAGTGGTATCCGCGTCCTGTTCGATAGTCTCAAGATCACTGGTGGTCTCTTCAACGAGATCACTAACGAGATCACTGTCCATCATTAAGTCATGATCAAGACCGCCATTGAATGTTGGGTATTCCCATACTTCGAAATCATTAATATGTTGTTCATGGGTATCTTGCATAACATCCAGCCTCATTTTGCATCTGATAAATAAATTTTTTGTTCACCAATGAGTTTTTTTGCTAACGCCACGATACGTTTTTTCGCTTCAATTGAATCTTGTGTTTTGACAGGCCCTGCAGAATCAATGTCATCCTTCAGTAAGTCGACTGATTTAGTGGACATGTTTTTAAAAAACATTGCCTGAATGGATTCCTGCGCGCCATTCAGTGCCAAAATAAGCTCATCATTCGATATTTCAGCGATCAATGTTTGCATACTCCTGCCGTCTAATTTTGCCAGTCGTTCAAATGGGAATAACCGCTCTTGTATTTTTTCATATGTTTCATTGTTTTCCGTGGTTAAATACGACATGACGTCATCCTCAGCTTTTGCATCCATATTGGCAATAATATTTGCAGCTATATTGATACCATCCGCCGTGATTAACTTGAATTTTTCAGATTGAGTAAATTTCTCTTCCAAATACTCTGACAGCGTGTTCATTGCATACGATGAAACAGGGGTTAACTGCGTTATTCGTTTAATGATATTTTTGCTTAACTCTTGCGGAAAAAGACGTAGTATCTGAGCCGACCTATCGCTATCAAGACACATCAAGGCAACGGTAATGATTTGAGGATGCTCGTCTTCCAATACATCTACAATCGAATAGAGGGGCTGCCACTTTAATAATTCACATCCTTTTAACTCGTCTGCCATGTATGTTTCGTCAAAAATGGTACCGGCTTTATCTTGCCCAACAGCAGACAATAACGTTTTTCGAAAGTATTCATTGGATGTAACGTGAATCCCCGTTGTTGTATTGGTTTCATTAAAAAATGCATTCAGTGCTTTGATGACTTCATGTTCAGAAATCTCTCCCATATGATTCATGGTCTCGATAATGGATTCCACTTCTTTAGGGCTTAAATTTTTTAAAATCTCAGTCGCACACGACTCACCCATGCCCAACAATATAATCGCTGCATTTTTTAATTTATCCATCACCTGGCAACCCACTTTTTGATGACTCCGGATACTTTATTGGGATCCTTTCCTACCAATAGCCTTAAAATCTCGATTTGTTCATTTTTCAGTTGTATCATCTCGGGTGTTATTCCACTGTTTTGATCAGCAAGTCCTATTGTAGCTCCTCCGTCTTTCTTTGCTTTCGCATGGATAAAGTCCGGTGCAATTTTTCGATAAATAATAATCAGAAATAAAAATCCAAGAATAATCCCTGCGAACTTTTTAATTAAATCCCAGAACCAAGGCTCATCCCACATTCTTGCTTTTATGTCTGCCTCTATCGGAGGTTGAATAAAGCTACTATTAATTACCGTGACCCTGTCACCTCGTGTTTCATTATAGCCAATAGCGGATTTGACCAATTCAGTTATATTGTTCAGCTTGTTTTTATCCAGGGGCTTACTGACCATTTTTTTTGTTTTTTCATCATAAATCAGTTCATTGTCTAAAACGATGGCGACCGAGATGCTTTTGATCTGCAAGTGGTCTTTTTTTACATACGTCGTTGATTTACTCACTTCATAGTTTTTTACCGCTTCGGTTCGGGTCTGTCCAACACTTTGACCGGGAGAGGGTGATGGGGTGCCTGAACTGGACGGGGGTTGGTTTGTTAACGCCCCGGGTACACCTGCTCCAGATGAAGAAGAGCTTCCATCTGTTGACGATTGCTCGCTTCGAACGGCAGTTTGTGTGGGATCATATTCCTCTTTAGATTCTTCTTGCTGCGTAAAATCCATGTCGGCATTGACATTTATACTCGCTTTGTTTTCACCTAACATGGGTAAAATCAGCGCTTGAATTCTTTTTTGGTAATTATTTTCTATCGTATGCTGGTAGTTAATCTGCTCCTGATTATAAATAAATTCTTCACTACTTGCCGATGACAAATAATGCCCGTATTGATCTGTTATTGCCACGCTGGTGGGATCAAGCTCAGGAACACTCGCGGAAACCAATTGTATGATTGAACGTATTTTTTCTTTATCAGCTTCATAACCGGGTTTAATATTAACAATGATTGATGCGGTGGTTCTTGAGTTTTCATCAGCAAATATATTGTTTTGAGGTTTGGCTATATTGACTTTTGCAGAAGAAATACCCTGTATTGACGAGATCGTTTTTGCCAAGTCGGCTTCCAATGCATGGATATACCGGGCGTTTTCCAAAAACTGACTGGATCCCAATTTGTTTTTATCATTTAAAAATGAGAAATTAAATCCCTCTTCTTTTTGAATCCCTGACGCAGATAACTCGCGTTTTGCGCGATTGATATCGGCTGCTGGAACGGAAATAACGCCATTGACTTCGTTGAGTTTGTACGGGATATTTCCCTTTTCAAGGGCGTCAATGATGGATGTAAAATTTTGATCATTAACCCGGTAGTCCAAGGGTCTATAAATGGGATCTTTTGTCCATTGATAGACGCTGAATCCAATCGCAACGCTGATTGCTATACCGGCTAAAAAAAACAGTCTGCGAACAATATCAAAATCAAAAATGGCTTTAATTTGCTCAACAGCGTGTCCAAGATTTTTATCCATAAAAACCACCTTTACATCCTGTTACAATGTCTAAATCAGACAGGCATATTCATAATTTCTTTATATGCTTCCAGTAATTTGTTGCGAACAACCAACAACCCTTCAAATGCGACTTTAGATTTCATAGTCGTCATCATGACCTGTGAAATAGAAACATTAGGGTCTCCAGATATGTATGCATTTTTTACGGATTCAGCCTGCAACTGACTGTTGTTTATGCCTGATATGGACTCTTTGGCAACAGACATAATTTGACTGAATTTGGAACTGTTAACTGGATTTATATCGCCAAACACAGCCGACTTGCTTGATATACTGCGTATTTTTGATAATGTTTCATCTATATCTATTCTTGAGATAGCCATACTGGGTATTGCATTCATAATTCATACCTGTTTTAACGTATTTATTTATATTAACTTAGATAACGTTAATATCACACTAATGTCAATCTAAATTATGAATTTAAAAGATCAAAATATGTCTCCTGAATTTTAAGGTAGGTTTGTTGCGTGACTTCCAGAGTTGTTAAGCGTTGTGTTAATTCGGAAATGGCCTGGCCTAAATCGGTATCTGATAATTTCCCAAACATGATTTCGGCATCAATTAATCTGTTTTGATTGATAGCAAGATAATCATCTATCATTTTTCCTCGATAACCTGCATCAACAAGTCGGGTCTGAAAATGATTCGAGACTTGTTTCATGTTAGAGGCCTGATCACTGAGAGCTTGATGCAAATCCGTTTTTTCTTTTTCAGAGTAAATTGGGGTACTTAAGGTGTTAATCATATTTTGCAAGATGTTAAAAATATTATCGGTTGTGCTGGTTTCAATGGAAAATGTATCACCGACATTGGGTTCACCCGTAATTTGAATGCTGATCCCATTCTGTTCAATGGTTTGGCCTGCAATGTAAGCTGGGGCATTATCAGGTGTTGTAGCAGGTGGTATGGGGATCAATTGACCACCATTGGTTGCAATTAACTGGTATGCTATCTGCCCGGAAGCATTGGTCACAATGGTTATTTTATAGTCATCTTGGATGTAATTTGTAGATGAACTTAAATTACCAGGATTTATCACCCCCGTTCCTGTGTTATTTACTGAATCGGCGGACACAGTAAAGGTGCCATTTCCTAATTTAATTGAGTCAAATAATTGATAACCTGATTCATTATAGATTACGTTGATATGCTCGCCGATGGGTATCTGAGTTCCGTCTTGACTCCCCTGATATACGTATTGACTGCCTTCTTGTATAAAAGCGGGTATACCCACGTTCATACCTGAGAAAATATAATTGCCATCACTGTCCTGTGTGTTTGCAATATCCATTATATTTTGAAGATAGCCTTTAAGTTCTTCAGCGAGATTCGACCGGTCACTATTACTTAACGTGTCATTTTGCGCATGGATTAGAACTTCTTGAATCTGATTCGTGAGATTAACGCTATCTTGAATACCCTCTGCCACTATTTTTGTTCTGTTTTCGGCAAGGATGCTATTTTGTTCGAAGCCTTTTAGACGTTGAATATGAGAATGTACATCAATAATCCGATTGGCCAGAGCTGGATCCTCAGATGCCAGTTGTATTTTTTGTCCTGTTGACACTTGTGTTTGCAACAGTTTTACCTGTTCAAGCTGTTTGGACATGGAGTCTATGGAATTATTGGATTGATCTATCGTGGGGAATCGCATGGTTATCTCCTTGTTAAGGACATTAAAATATCAAATATTTTTTGTCCAGCCTCAATAATCTTTGCGCTGGCTTGATAGGTCTGTTGAAATCGAGTTAAATTGACCGTTTCCTCCTGCAAGCTCACGGCGGAAATTTGATTCCGTTTGAACTCAGACTGCTTTTTCATCGTATCACTGCATTCCAGCATCGTGGTTGAAAAATTTACCGCCGAGGCAATATTGGAACTGATAGCCGTATAGGCTTGATTGAAATTTAATGAACCATTATCGAGCGTACCTTGTTGGGCCAAGTTTGCCATCATTAGCCCATTTCGATTATCGCCACTTCCATTAATATTGTAATTTAGAGTAAAAGCATCTCCGGCCTGACTGCTTCCTGATAAATGAACTCTATAACCCGGATCAAACCCTCCAGGCGTTGGAAATACCTCCACACCATTGGTTGGGTCATAGGGAATGCCTGCCTCTATCACTGTGTTATCAACGGCACTGATGAGTTGATACATCGTTGCGGATGTAAATTCGACCATGATGGGTGGATTCAGTTGTTTGGGGATTGAAAAAGCAGAGGTTGTCGTGTCTGTTATGGCGGTTAATACGAATTGAGCATCACCTTGATTACCTGGAGCAGACGCAGCAATCACAGGAAAACCCAAGGCAAGCTTGGCTGCATCGGTCATGGCGACGTTGATATCACGTGCTCCATATTTTGTAGGTGTCAGGGTATATGTATCACCGGCCACCCAGGTTCCACCCTCAATGTTAACTGAAAAACCATCGGCATTAATGCTTTGTGGAAAAGCACTGATATCCCCAGAGGCCAGCATTTGATTATCTGATTTGCGCACCAGCAGATAATGAGTGGGGGAGTCAAATGTAAGCTGGTAATCACTGGTGGTTAATTGGCTGGCATCATCGATGGTAACGGTCAAATCAGCGATGCCTTGATTGGAGGTATTCGTGATGACACGATTTGTTGTGGCAACGGGGGTATTGATATCCTGAAATATTGCTTCACCTAAATTACCGTTCAAGTCTATGCCCAGTTCATTTTGAGCATTCATTGTTTGCGCGACTACCAACGCTAGCCGACCTAATGCATTTCTTGATTCAAGCAATGTATTGTTTTGGTAAGTGAGTTGGCCTGCCATTTCGCCATGGGTAATCATGCTGGTGATGGGAATACGCGAGTGATTCAATTCAACTGCAATATCCAGGTGAGTTGGATCTGAAGCGCTAGGAGATGTGACCAGCGAACTAGCAGAATTACCGTTCAGCAAGGGTGTGCCATTACCAAGGTTAATCGACAATATACCCGCATTGTCAGTACTGGTTTCAATACCAATATATGTGGATACGATATTAAGGAGTGCCTCGCGTGAATCCAGTAGATCAGCTCGCTCTGTTTCATCCGCGGATATGATTCTATTATTTAGCTGAGCCAGTTGCTGTAGTGCCTGATTTGTTTTAACAACATCAGCATTTAATGCGGTATTGATGTTATTTTGTTCTGTATTAAGCTGACTATCCAGATTGTTCATGTGGGCTATCATGTTGTTGATTTGGCTCAAATACAATGCGCGTGATGTTATGGAGGACGGGTTTGAGTTGATATTATTCAGAGCATTCAAACCGCCGTTCATGGCATTTTCAATGCCATTCTTTTTACCATCAAATATCAACTCAAGATATTTGGTATTTTGCGAAAACGTGGACGCGCGCCCGAATTCGCTTGTCATTTTCTGCACGTTTTTATTGGTGATGTCATCAAATATACGGAGTACATCCGACACATTAACACCGTTTCCGAATCCGGCGCCAAACGCCTCTGAAAATTGGACGTCAAGCCGACTATAGGATGGACTATTTACATTGGCTATGTTTTTACTCGTTATGGCTAAGGCATATTGCGATGCTGTAAGACCGCGCGAACCTATTTCAAAAAGTGAGCTCATAATTTATCATCCTGATGTGATTAATAATTACCCACATCATCCTGACGTGGGGAGTTACTGTGATTAATAAGGGTAATATTTATTAAATAAGTTGGTTATGAGACCCATCGAAGTCGCTTGTCCCGCTTGTCCTCTGGCGCCATATTTAATTTGGGCACCGGCTATCCGTTGCGATGATACGGTATTGAGAGGAGTAATATCTTCAGGGCGTACGACCCCTGTCAACTGAACATATTCATGGCCTTGGTTGATTGATACCCACGATTCACCCTGAATAACCAAATTATTATTACTCAACACCCGCGTCACCGTAACAGAGATGGTACCGTCTAATTTATTGCTTTGGTTACTGTCGCCCTTGCTATCAAATATCTGATTCGTATTGGTCTCAACGATAGCACCTACAGTGGGTTTTCCAAAAATTGTAGGTAAAGGATAATCAAGCTGCGCATTTCTGTTTGTTTTTGTTTTCGCGCTATAGACCCCCTGTGTGGCTTCCTCTAACCTGACGGTTAATACATCGCCTACGCGGCGCGCAACCCGGTCTTCATACAAACTGACATTGTATCCTGCTTGATAAATAGTGCCTCGTGTCTGTGGAGGAGGGGGCACATCGATCGGCATGGCGGGTTGATACACGACTTGGTCTGTTAACAAAGAGGCACAGGAGGTCAGTAACGCTGTTAGGGTTAATAAAATCCAGTGTTTTGCCTGTTCTTTGCGACGGAGCGAGTAGTTAAGCATTATTTATATATCTCGACTTAGATGTTGCAGCATATTATCAATCGCCGAAATGGCTTTTGATGTGATCTCAAATGACCGCTGAGCTTCAATTAAACTGACCATTTCCTCTACAATGTTAACATTAGATGATTCCAATGCACCTTGTCGCAATTTACCAAATCCATTTAACCCGGGTGTTCCAGTCGTAGGAACTCCACTGGCCACCGTTTCCAAATACAGATTTTCACCCACAGCCTGTAAACCGGTTGGATTGATAAAATCAAATAACTCTAATTGTCCTACTTGTTGCGTGGCAGTATCATTTGTAATCGACACGATGCCATCGGCGCTGATGTTGATTTGTTTTGAACCCTCAGGAATTGTAATGGTCGGCTGCACAAGATACCCATTCGGTAAAGCCAGTTGGCCTAACTCATTGATTTGTAATGTTCCAGCGCGGGTATACGCTGCTTCTGATTGATTGGGGATCTGGATTTGCAAGAAACCTCGGCCTGATATCGCAATATCCAGTGGGTTGTCCGTGCTGATTTGGGATCCATCAGAGAACATTTTCTTATTGTCAGCCAATCTTACCCCAGTTCCAATGACTACGCCGCTCGGTAAATTGGTGACGGTCGAGGTGGGGGAGCCGGGTTGAGTTACGACCTGATAAGGCAGATCTTCAAACTCGGGTCGATTTTTCTTGAAAGCAGGGGTATTGGCGTTAGCCAAATTATTACTGATAATGCCTATAGCCGTATGATGGGCTTCCAATCCTGTTTTTGCGGTCCATAAAGCAGCATCCATGTTGTTTACTCCTGTAATTTAATGTATTTGAGCAATCCTAAGCGGTTCCATCCAGTAATTGATTCGATTTGGATGAATTATCTTCTATGTTTTTCATCATTTTGGTATGCATTTCAAATTGCCTGGATACGTCAATTAATTGCGTCAACGCAAGGATAGAATTCACATTACTTCCTTCCAGTGCACCGGATTGAATTTTAACGGTGTGGTCGGCCTTGGGTTCTTCGCTATCTCCCATTAAATGAAACAGGCCATCCTCTCCTTTTTGCAATGAGCTGGGGGGAATATGAACCAGTTTTATGTTACCTAATTTAGCCAGTTGCTTGGCACTTTCGCCGGGTAATTGCGCGGTAATTTCTCCAAATTCATTGATATTCAGTTTAGTTGCCAAAGGAATATTGATAACTCCTTTGTCACTTAATACCATATCGCCTTTGCTGGTTAGTAGCAAACCTTCTGGTGTGATTTTTAGATTGCCAGCGCGCGTATAGCCTTCTTGACCATCCTTCGTTTGAACAGCAATAAAACCAGGCCCCATAATGGCAATATCGAGCTCCCCTCCTGTTTGAATAATCGGGCCTGGTTTAAAATCAGAACTGGTGACCCCCCCAGCACTGTATGAGCGAGTTTGCAAACCCGGTTGCGTATCTGAATACGACTTCATGGTTTCATAATCAGCCTGAAAGCCTATCGTATTCGCATTGGCAAGGTTATTGGAAATAACCTGTAACGAGCGCATGGAGTCTTTAGCACCACTCATACCAACAAATAAAGCTGTATCAACCATATTTCACTCCGTCAGTTACATTTTCTCGATGGTTTGAAGCATTTGATTATAGGCCTGTGAAACCTGTGCATTCGCCTGGAAATCATGTTGCGCACCCATCAACATCACCAATTGTTCAGTTAAATCAACATTAGAGCCTTCCAGTGTTCCTGCGGTAATAGCGTTTACACTGGAAGCCTGATTAATTATCGGAGCACCCGATGCCAGTGTAGATATCCACGACATATTTGAGCTTTGCATCAGGCCTTG